>JAJRUA010000021.1 GCA_024278035.1 Planctomycetota bacterium
TGCGTATCGGAAAAGTTGGAACCACTACAAAACGAAGGAACTACGGAAAAAATTGGGACCACGAAGGCACAAAGAGCACGAAGAAAAAACGCTAATTTCCTATGGCTCTAGACCTCACCTTCCTTGTGTTAGCGTTCCTTAGCGGTTCTCTTCTTTTTTCTTCTTTGTGCCCCTCGTGGCTTTGTGGTTTAGCTTTTCGTCGTTTCATCGTAGGCAGGACAGGGCTCCTTCACCTAAAGCCAACCGTGGCAATTGGTTTGAAAGGATCCGCCTGTAGACCCCATCGGACTTTGCAATCGTCCTGGATAATGCCCGCTCACCAGAATCCAGTGGGGTAACTATTAGGAGCCGAAAAAGGAGATCGAGGTCTGAAAAGCTGAAATCCGACCTTTTTTTAGGGCTAGCACACCTTGCCTGCCGGAAAGGGATGAGGTATTCTTAGTTATCGCACTTGAGATTCATTCTCACTCTGTCCGATACTCAGGGCATCCCTAATTGTTGGATACCGGCCTCGGATACCCATTTCCCTACCGCCTCTAGCTAGCCAAACGACATAAAATGCCTGCTATTGCTGATCTTAACACTGCCGCCACGCCTGAGCTGGCCATGTCTGAGCTGGCTCGGGGAACGCGTGGCCGGGTGACTCGGGTGCTGGGCAATTCGGCCGATTCGCTGCGGCTCAAGTCCCTGGGGATTTGCGAAGGTCGTGAAGTGACCGTTTTACGCACGGGTACGGCCTGGGTTGTGCGGGTACTTGGCTCTCGGGTCGGGATCTCGCCACAGTTGGCGGCCACGATCTTCTTGACCACGATCTCGGGTTAATTCTGTGGACGCCGATGTCGGTAAGATGGGCGTCGGAAAACGATCGAAGTGCCCCGCCGCTGAGTTACCGGTAATTGGAGCAAGCCCGACGGAAAATCCGACGACGGGAGGGTCTGCAGCGGGAGGGCCAACAACGATCGCCCTGGTCGGCAATCCGAACGCGGGCAAGACGTCGCTCTTCAATCGGCTGACCGGCCTTCGGGCGCAGACGGCCAATTTCCCGGGGACGACAATCGAACATCGCCGCGGGACGCTTTGTCCTTCGGAACGTCCCGAAAACTGCGCCGGTTTTTCCGCACTCTCGTTGCTTGACCTTCCGGGGATGTACAGCCTCGAAGCAACAACGCTCGACGAAAAGGCAGCGCTCGCCACACTGCAAGGCGAACAGCCGAAGACACCCAAGCCCGATGCGATTGTCGTCGTCGTCGATGCGACGAACCTCGAACGGAATCTGCCGTTTGCTCTCGAAACGATCGGGCTCGGCAGGCCAACGCTTGTTGCCCTTAATATGAGTGACTTGGCTGATCGGCTCGGCCTGAAACTCGACCTAAAAACACTAAGCGGACGGCTCGGCTGTCCCGTCGTACGCGTCTCGGCACGAACGGGGGCGGGCATGGAGGAGCTGACCCAAGCGATTCGTGCTCTGGCCGAACAACGCTCCTTGCCGCAAATGGACGACGCGGCGTGCGCTTGCACCAGTTGCAACGGGTGTGGCTATGCCTCCCGTTTCGATTGGGCCGCCTCGGTGCGGGCCGATTCGTTGACGGGAGATATCGATGCCCCAAGCCGCCTGACCGACGCGCTCGACAGGGTGCTGACGCACCGCCTTGGGGGGCTCGTCGGGTTTGCTCTGGTGATGTTCCTCATGTTCATGGCGATCTTTTCGGTCGCGACGGTGCCGATGGATTTGATCGACAGCCTGTTCGGCTGGGCGGGAGAAGCGGTCGGCCGGTGGCTTCCCGATGGCGATCTCAAGAGCCTAATCGTAGATGGCGTGATCGGTGGTGTTGGCGGGATGCTTGTTTTTTTGCCCCAGATTTGCTTGTTGTTTTTCTTATTAGCACTGCTTGAAGGCTCGGGCTACTTGGCTCGTTCGGCGCTGGTGATGGATCGGCTCATGCAACGGGTTGGCCTGCCTGGGCAGGCGTTTGTACCGATGCTTTCGGCTCACGCGTGTGCGATTCCGGCGATCATGGCAAGCCGAGTGATCGAAGACCGCCGCGACCGTTTGGCAACGATCCTCGTAGCGCCTCTTTTAAGCTGCTCAGCCCGGGTGCCCGTTTATGTGATGGTTGTTGCGATGTTGTTCCCGAAGAACGCCGTGGCAGCGGCAGCGGTCTTTGCCGGGGCCTACGCGTTAGGAATCGTCGCGGCGCTCGTGATGGCGTGGGTCTTTAAGAAGACGATCCTGCCGGGCGAGAGTCGCCCGCTAGTGATTGAACTCCCCAACTACCGCCTCCCCTCTCTCCGCGATGCTCTTTTGCAAACGGTCGATCGGGCGTGGCAATTTATCCGGAGTGCGGGGACGACGATCCTGGTGATTTCGGTCCTCTTGTGGGGGATGGCAACCTACCCTAAGACGGCTTCCGAAAACTTGCCGGCAGATATCCAAACACAAATGGCTTCGTTAGAAGCGGTAGGCAAAACGGACGAGGCGGCATCGCTTCTCGCTCGGGAGCAACTCGAACGGTCGCTCATTGGCCGCGTAGGCAAGTCGGCGCAGCCGATCTTCGCACCGCTAGGGTTCGACTGGAAAATGACCGTCGGCATAGGGACTTCTTTTGCGGCACGCGAGGTGATGGTTTCGACGCTGTCGATTCTTCACGGCTTGGGCGAAGAGGGAGACGAGGGCTCGCTGCTAGAGATTCTCTCAGCGTCTAAGCAGCCGGACGGGTCGCCCGTTTTCACGACAGCCACTTGCCTGAGCTTACTTGTTTTTTATGTCTTAGCGATGCAGTGCTTACCGACCCAGGTCGTGACACGCCGCGAGACGGGTGGCTGGAAATGGCCCGCTTTCCAGTTGGTCTACATGAGCCTGCTGGCGTACGGAGCAGCATGGCTAACGTACCAAGCGGCGTTGCTTTTTGCTTAAGGGGTTTTAGGTCAACTTACTCCTGGCAGCGATTATGCGGCTTGTGCCGCCCGCCTTGCCCACTTCTTTAGGAACGTTCGCTGTCGCCTCGCGATTTGCGACATAGGTTTCGGTAATAGGCTTGGCAAAATGCTTGCCGGTCCCGACGCCGTTCCTCCCCCAAAAAAATACCATGTCCTCACTTCTCGCTGACTGGACCCCCGAAGATTTTGATACGCTTGAAAAAGGCGTGCTGGTTGCGAATCACCGCTTGGCGGAGACGGGCCTGTTCACCGACGACGCGCTCGCGGCGATCTTCGATTCGCACCCCGCTGAGCACCTTAGCGTCAACACGATGGGCAAGTCCAAGGAGAAGTTCGACTGGCGCGAAGGGGACCGCAACGGCGTTCCTGGCGACGAGCTCGTACAGATGGTTCGCGAAGGACACATCTGGATCAATTGTCGCAGGATGCTCGATCATCAGTCAGAACATGCCCGCGTGATCCACTCGCTGCTCGACGAACTCGAAGCGGGCGCTTCGCACTTCAAGGCAGAGGACCGAACGGCCAACTTGCTTATCAGCTCACCCCAAGCATGGGTCCCCTACCATGTGGACATGCCGGTGAACATGCTTTGGCACATTCGTGGCAAGAAGCGGGCTTGGGTTTATCCGCACTTTGAAGAGCGTTTTGCCTCGTCGGCAGTTCTTGAGAAAGTCTGCTCGGGAGAATGGTCCGAAGATGTTCCCTACGATTCAAGTTGGGATAAGTACGCCCTCGTGTACGATGCCGAGCCAGGACAACTTATCACTTGGCCACAACTCGCACCGCACCGTGTTGAGAATACCGAAGGGCTCTGCGTATCGCTCTCGACGGAGCACAAAAACCCCCGGGCACGTCGGCGGTTGAATGTCCACACAGGCAATTACGTCATGCGAAAGCGTTTCGGTTGGCCTTGTAAAAGCATTGCCGCGGATGGCTTGGCTGCCCACGCCAAGCAGTTGCTTGCCCGCCTCGATCGATACGCCAGCAAGCTGTTCGGCAAAGAAAAAGAACAGTGGGTCTACCCGGTTACGTTCGTCCTTGATCCCTCAGAGCCCGACGGATTCCGTTTGATCGAGGGGGCCGAAGAGACCGTTCTAGCAATCCATGAAAAGGAAGCCGCCGAAGTAGTTTGAGAAGCGGTTGTTTTAGCCCGCAGCCAATAACCCGTAGGGTCTGCTTAACGGACCCTACGTAGTTGGTGCAGCTTTCTATAACTTTCCGAGTACTCGTCGATCGTTATGCGTGTTGAAGTCCTTACCGATCTCGCTTCTCTTGAACGAATGGCGACCGCCTGGCAACGCTTGCCATTGCCAACGCCCCTGCAGTCGCCTGCGTGGCTGCTAAGCTGGTGGGAAGCGTTCGGAGAAGACGATCCGGCGTGTGAATTGCAAACGCTTGCTTTTTATTCCGACGAAGAACAGCTCGTCGGCCTTGCCCCTTGGTACGCGCGACGCCATCCCGTGGCGGGACGGACCCTTCGGTTCCTGGGCGATGGCCGTGCTTCGACCGATCACCATACGCTGCTCTGCGGTGCCGAGAACGAACCGGCCGTAGTCACGGCTGCCGCCCGTTGGCTTGCCGATTCCGCCGGTGAGGTTTGGCAACGCCTTCGCTTTGAGGCCATAGACAACGACAATCGGGCGATGAACGAACTGGAGCGTTTGCTCCGGGAAGCAAGGCTTGATACGGAGCGAATCGGCGACCTTGGTTCCTTCCCCGCTGAGTTGACGCGCGACGATACTGAGGCAACATGGGAGAATTACCTCCTGTCGCTCTCCAAAAACCGGCGCAAACGAATGCGCCGCTGGCAACGCAGTTGGTTCGACACGGGGCGCGCAACCGTGCGTGTTGTTCGTACGGAAAAGGAACGCCAGGAGCTTTGGCCCTTGCTGGTTCGGTTGCACAGCGAACGTCGCGAAGGAATGGGCGAACAGGGCGTTTACGATTGTCCTCGTTTCAACCGCTTTCATGAATTGGCAAGTAGCAAGTTGCTTGCCGAGGGCCAGCTTTACTTTGCTGTGCTAGAAATCGACGGCGAACCTGCCGCGATTGAATACGCCCCGCAGGATGCGGCGGGGGGAGCGATCTACGCCTACCAAGGGGGCATCGCCACTGCCGCCCTCGACCAAGACGCCGGGCACCTCTCGCTGATGGCTCTTGCCCAGCACGCTTTGGCGACCGGCCGGACGCAGCTCGATCTGCTCCGTGGCGACGAACCGTACAAGCTAAGCTGGGGTGCTGTTCATCGCTCGGCAAGCACCCTGCATGTCCGCCCGCGGAGCGTTGCCGGAACCGTCGAACGATGGGCCAGCACCGCCTATCGACGATTGCGCAACGTCCGCCAAAAAGTGGCGAGCCATTAGGGGGCGTTCCCCTGCTGTTGCAGGCGAGCCGTCGGCTCGTCTTTTAACCGTTGGTACACGCCCTCTAGCGCCGCTGCGCAAACATCCAGTCCCACACGTAGCGACTCTCAAAAGTCGGCACCCATGAACCGTGCCCTACACCGGGATACTCCGTATAAATCACACGCCCCCCCACCGCGTTGATCGCCCGAACCATTTCACGCGAACGCTCCGCCGGAATCACTCCATCCGCTTCGCCATGCAAGGCCCAAATCGGCAAGTGAGCTAACCGACCAGCATGGGTCGGATCGCTCGACCCACATATCGGAACCGCCGCCGCCCAAAGGCCCGGCTCACGTGCAGCCAGCTCCTACGTCGCATAGCCTCCCATCGACAGTCCGCACACATAGATCCGCGTCTCATCAATCGGCAATTCGTTACGCAGCTTATCGACCAACTGCCGAACGGCCGCAAGCTGTGGCGTTGGCTTGTCCGATAGATCGACCGAGGGGGTTGTCATTCGCTCTCGAGGCCAAGTCCATAATCGGTCCGCCTCGGTGCCGGGAGCCGTATCTTCTTTCTTACAGACCGTTCCCGGCTCGGTCCCCGAAGGGCACTGCGGCGCGACCACGTAAGCCGGATACCGCTTTCGGAAAGCGCCCGTAGCAAACATCGCCCCGCCATGGATCAACTGCCGCTGATTCTCTTCGCCTCGCTCCCCCTTTCCATGAAGGAACAGAACAAGCGGATAGACTTTTCCCTTCTCGGCGGGCCTGTCTTTGATCGCAAGGGGCCGAAGCAGCCGAAAAGGGAGACGTATCTCCGGTGACTCAAAGACCCTTTTCTCGAAAGCCGCCAGCACTTCGGGCGTGAGGCGAGGATCCAGCGGTTGTTCAACCGTGCCAGCCCCTTCTTCCGAAAAA
>JAJRUA010000206.1 GCA_024278035.1 Planctomycetota bacterium
CCTCTTAGATAACGACGACTCTCCGGCACACACGATTGTCCTAGCCATCGATGGCCTCCGGGCCGCCGCTTTGGGGGCCTACGGCGCGACGACTTATGCAACACCGACCTTCGACCAGTTTACGGCGGAGGGCGAACTCACCGAGTGGTGCTATGCCGACACGACCGAGTTGGCCGACCTCTATGCGACCTTCGAGCAGAAGACAGGGACTCTCTTTGTCACCGATGACGAACCAATAGAGAAACTTCCGTTCGCCCGGCAGTTTGATCATCGGTTGCTTTTGCCGGTGCCTGCGGCAGAGCGACTCGCCAAATCGGTAGGGGAAGCGACCCAAGCCTCCGTCTGGGGTGGTTTTGCCGAGGCATTAATCGAGCACGCTCAAGGCCTAGACGCGGGCGAGCATCTCTTCGCATGGTTCCACACACGCGGTCTCTACGGCCCGTGGGATGCTCCTGCCGAGTCGTACTTGTCACTGCTGGGTGAAGACGACCCTGTGCCAGAGAGCAGTGCCAAAGTGCCTGATGCTTTCTTCGATGACAACGGTTCTGCCGAAGCGTGCGATGCCCGATTTTCTGCCGCTTGCCGCTATGCGGGGCAAGTGATGACACTTGATGCTTGCCTTGCCGGTTGGCTCGATGTGATCGAACCTCACTTTGAGGGCAAGGCCTTGCGCGTTGTGCTATTAGGTTTGCGAGGGTTCCCGCTGGGCGAACATGGCAAAGTGGGAGGGGTCGATTCGCGGCCCTTCAGCGAACAACAGCAGGTCCCCTTTTTAGTTAGAACGGGCGACCCTGATCGCCGTTTCGTAAGGCATCCAAGAGCAACGACGCTATCGGCGGCACTGGCGGGCGATTCCGGCCGGCCGGCTGTCCTTACTTCCGAAACGGCCCAAGCAGTGGTTAGCGCCGATTGGTTGCTACGCCGCCCTCTCAATGCGAAGCTGCCAACCGAACTGTACGTTAAGCCCGACGATCGTTGGGAGCAGAACGACATCGCTTCACTCAAAGAAGATGTCGTAGCGGAGATGGAAGCTCCGTTTGAAGAATGAAGGCGAGCGGCGGGGCGCCAGCCCCCCAAAAAGGGTTCCGTTCTCATCGGGGAACCGTATCTCAAAAACACCCTGCTTTAGGAAACCTAGCACTCGCCTACGGTCTATTCCGTGACACCGCTGACTAATCGGATCGACGGCGCGGGCAAATTGGCGGAGGGGTTCTGGGAGAGGCCTTTCGGCTCAAGTTCCTGGAGTTGTAATTGCAACACGCGTCGAACTTCGGCGATGCTTTGCGGATGGCGATGCAGCGTAACATGGTCCTGCGGAACGACAATCTGCGAAGCGAGCCCCGGCAGATCGTCAAGCCGAGCACTTTCGAGTGAAACGACGCCATCGCCCCGGTTCGAGAGCCAGCCACTCCATCCCTCGCGTGGCAGATCGCCAACGACGTTGTGATAAGTAATCCAAGGAGCGGATGGCGAAGTGAGCAGCCTTGCAAGAATTGGGGAAGAAGGTGAAATCGAGTCGATGCTTGTCATCACCCGCGACGCAATCTGTGGACGAAAAAAATTCGGATTGCGGCGGAAAAGTTGTTGTCGTCGTGCCATCGTTTGCATCGGCAGCGAAATCAGCTTGCCGCCAATCCATTTCGTTATACCATTAGCAAACCGGCTGCCACGATGGGGGGTGCCGATTGTTACGACCCGGCTGATCGAGGGGTTGGGCTGAAAGAAAAAGAGGTCCGATAGATACTGCTTGACTTCGGGCTCCGCGTCCAACTCAGAGAAGGGCCGATCGGAGACGATGCGCCAATAATCTTGGTCGCTTTCGACCGCCTGGAGACGTGAGACGAGCCCCCCCATGCTGTGGCCAACAAGCACCATTTGGTCGAGCGCTCGTTCCTTGCGTTCGGGGTCGAACGTCTTGCGTACTTCCTGTAAGTCGTTGCGAAAGTCGGCAGCGCTAACCCAGAAGGGGCTGCCCGTTGGGTAGAGATAGAACCAAAACTGATAACGATTGCGAATCAGCGGATCGCTCCGAAGATCGTTGAACATCTCCATCCACGTGGCCGGGCTCGACCACAGGCCGTGGACCATCACCACCGGAATCCGATTCGGGTCAAACGGTTCCAGCAAATAGAGCCCCTGCAACTGCTTGACGTTTGCCGGGTTCAGCAGCCCAATCGTCGAAACCGATTGTTCGCTCAACTCGGGCTGATCCAGATAAAAAGCGAGCGGCGTTGTGAGGTCGCTTTCGAGCGCCATCGAGCGACCCGCAATCTTCACCTCGCCATGCTCCATCGGGTCGTGCAATTCAAGCACTAACCTTGTCTGACCAGGAACGGTTCCTTCACTCGGCAGGGCGATCGCCGTCTGTTCCACGCGAACGAAGGCCGTAAGCGGATAACAAAGTTTTTTCGGATAGTGTTTGTCTTTGGGGTGGTTGCGATCCTGGTGGAGACGAATTCCGATCAGCGGCACGCCAACCCCGCTGGTATAGTAATGGTTCCGAAGGCCAAGCACCTGATAGTCATTCGCAAACTCAAACTGATGGAAATCTTCCTGGGTCCACCGTTGGCTGTGGAACTCGATGGCAATCGAACAAGCGTTGCGTGAAGAGGGAAGTTGCACCCGAGTGCCAGGGTGTACCAAATCTCGGCTACGCAGAAGCCGGAGTAGCGATTCGAGCGATTGGTTGTACCGCTGAGTCGTGCCGGGGGCACGACGTTGGGGGGAACCCGCGAGGGCACGGTAGCCATGAATCAACGATTCGGCATAGTAGCCAACCGCTTGGTTGGCGTCTTTCTTAGCAAGACGGTCTGCTTCGCTTGCTGTGAGCTCACTTAAAGCGAACTCAAATTGTTCCGAGTGTTGCGAAGCAGGATCGTTTTGGAGCAGCGCTAAAAGCTGCTGGCGATCGCCGATTGTGGTTGGATCGAGGCCCGTGGCTGAGGCAACTTCCACAGTAACCGGCGAGAAGGGGTCGGGCTCTTCCCCCAACCATGAAAGGGCCGTCGTAAAAGTGGCCGCATCGGGCCGGCGCTGTATCCATTTTTCCTGTGTCGCACAGCCGACTGCCAAGAGCATTGCTACAGCAACGGTTCCGAGCAAGGCCGAGCGAAATGGAAAAGGGTGCAACACGCGCATCACCGGCTGACCTACAAGAACGCAGGCGTTCCGCCAGCCTCTGGCAGGAAAAAAACGACCACGCAAGCTGCAAAAGCTACGTGGAGAGGCCCTTGTACGTCAATGCCGCCCCGCCGTTTTGACTTAGGAGCTAGCACCGGCCGGTGATGCTATCGCGGCGGCAATCACCTGCTCAATGGTACAGAGAGAAGGCGTCTCTTTATCAAGAGCGATAGCCGCCACCTCTTTCATTGGTGATTCTTCCTGGAAGGCATCGGCTGCTTCCTGTAGCTCGCCGCGGAGGATGCGGACCTCGCGTGGAGCATGAAGGGCGATTGTCACTCGATTACCAGCAATGCGGCGGACCTCAATCGAGATATCGTTGCCGATATGGATTCGTTCACCCGCTTTTCGACTTAAAACAAGCATTTTGACTCTCCTGTCCCGCCCCAGCGACTCCGTCGCAGGGTTAGAAATAAGTAATAATGAATAGTGTGTCTCACGTTTCTGGTAGAACTCTCAAGCAAACGCTGTGCCATTAGGTCATGCTTCTTGGGTTTTTAGCTACCCGCAATCGCGTTTTTCGTGTTTTTGCTATTAAAAACAGTTTTAGCTGAGCTATGTGGTTTGCCGACAAAGGAGGATTTCCCCGAAATCGGGAAGGGGGTAAATGCCGATAAATAACCCGATAGTGTCTCCCTCTGAGACCGAATTCTCAAAGTGAGACAGCCGCCACCGAAATGCCCTCCCCTAGTGAGACTCTAGTAGTGACGGATTCACTCGACAAAACGGCGATCCAAGCACGCCAAAAGCGATTGCTTGAGGAACTAACGAAGCGCCGCTGTGGGCTCGCCGTTTTGACTCGGCCTGAGTCGATCCAGTGGCTCACCGGGGCCCGTGTCGCGCCGCATTTCACGCCCACAGCCTCAATCGATGCCGAAGGGAAGGTGACCCTCGTCTTGCCAAGCCGACAGGTTGAAACGCCCGCGGTTGCGGACAAAATCGTCCCTTATGAAGAGAAACGCCTCTCCACGATGCGCGATGCTAGCGAACAAATGACGGCCAGCCTGGGGGGGCTGTTCGATGCGATGACTGCCGCTCCGGATCGAGCAGCGTGTGAGTTCTCCGTAGCACCGCGCCAATTGACCCTCTCGCTTTCAGGCGACTGGTACGACTTCGACTCGGTCATGTTCCGGCTCCGCCGCCGAAAGGACGCGGATGAACTGGCCCTTATGCAACGCGCCAACGAAGCCAACCGGGCGATGTACGAACGGGCGCGTGAGATCATCACGCCGGGGCTCAACGAGCTTGATTTGTATTCTGAATTGCAGGCGGTTGCCGTCCGAACGCTTGGCGAGCCACTTACTTACTTTGGCCAAGACTTCCGCGCAAACGCTCGCGGAGGGGCACCGCGCAACCGAGAGGCCAAGGCGGGAGAACTTTGGATTCTCGATCTGGGCGGTGGCTATCGAGGCTATTACTCCGACAACGCGCGAACGATCGCCGTGGAGGGCGTTAGCGAGAAACAACAAGAGGCTTGGCAACGGCTCTCGGAGGTGTTTCCTGAAATTGAAGAGGCCATTTGTGCAGGCGTTCGTTGTCAGGATGTTTTTCATTCGATCGAAGAACAACTGGCCACAGCCGCCCCATGGGTTTTCAACCATCACCTGGGGCATGGAGTCGGTCTCGCCCCGCATGAGGCTCCCCGACTCAATCCCAACTGGGACGACGTTTTTGCCGTGGGCGATTTCTTCACCGTCGAGCCGGGGCTCTACCACGAAGAGCTTCAGCACGGAATCCGGCTCGAACAAAACTATGTGGTAACCAAAACGGGTGTCGAGCTACTGACCGATTGGCCCCTGGAACTGTGAGCTACGACAACCGCTGGCAAAAGTCGCGGACTTGACGCGAGAATGCGGGCCTTCCGGCGGTCGGCCTGACGCTTTTCTTGCGCAGGTGTCACTAAAATAGGTTCATCGGTAGGCTTGCGCCCACCGCTCGCCAGGCAGTGTTAGTTTAGGCGATTTTCCCGGGCCAAAATCCTCCCTATATTTCGTGTTCCATTAGCGGTTCCCTTTTTTGGTGGGGCTGTGAACGGTTACGTTTTCCTGGACTTTTGCTTGCAGCCAGGGGCGTTCTTACCAAACTTTCCGCTCTTCCCGACCTATCCATTGGCTCCTCAGTTTTGTATCTTTTCCCATAGCAGTGGAACTGCTTTTCGGAATGGATAAACGAAATCGAAGAGGTAACGCACGATGGGATTGCTGCAATCGGTCGAACCGTTTTTTTCTCCCGCGGTACGGGGGCGTGGCGACAATTATTTTGAGTCGGGGGCAGTCGGATTCGTTGATCGGCAAGAGGGGATGGCCACGTTTGAGGTGGATGGGTCGAGCGGGCATTTTTACGAAGTTGTTTTTTATTGGGACGAGCGTCTCAGCGCCAAGCAAGCTCTCGATTCGATCGAGTTTGAGTGTGCTTGCCCCCATTTTGACGATGGTCATTGCTGCAAGCACCTTTGGGCCGCCGCGAGGCTGCTGGAAGAGCTAGAGGTGTTGGGCCCCCGGTCCGTGACCTCCTCTTCTAAGTCCCCTGCGGGACCCGCTTCTTCGCTTCCCGATTGGCAGAAACAACTGGGACGCCATCAACGCCTTCTAGCAGAACCGGCGGATGTCTCATCCATCGACAGCAAGAACGGACTCTGCCGAGTCTTTTATTTACTGGAGGTCATCGCTGGTAACGGTTCGCCGACCATCAGCCTCTTTCAGCAACAAAAGAAAAAGAACGGCGAGTGGGGCGTCACCAAGCCACTTCGAGTGAGCCACGGAACCTATCAAAGCCTCAACGCCCCCGAAGACCATGCCGCGCTAGGCCTGTTGCTGGGAAGTCATGTTGAGAGTTCTCCTCTGGATTACCTTAACCTCTACGACACGTATTCCAAGGGTTTTGTTACGACCAACCCCACGAAGATTCAACTCTCCGAGCCACTCTACTCGACCGTCCTTCCTGCGCTTTGTGAAACGGGACGATTCGTTTGGCTATTGTCCTCAGATGAGGACATGGCCGAAGCACGCCCTCTCGCTTGGGATAGTGGCAAGCCTTGGCAATTCCGCCTCCATACCAAGCCCTTCGACCGGAAGCGAAAGTGGCGAGTTCATGGAGAGCTTCTACAAGGGAAAACGGTTCGTCCCCTAAGCGATGCCGTTCATTGCTTTTCTTCTGGTCTTGTGTTGTGGGAGGACCAGCTTGCACGCTTAGAGAAACCTCGCGACTTTCGTTGGTTGGAAACTTTGCGTGAGAATAAAGAGTTGATCGTTCCGACCAAGGAACGCGAAGCTTTTCTGAGCGAATTATGGCGATCGGGAGAACCACCCGAAATTATCGGGGAGGCATCTCTCCGGTTGCCAGGAGAAACGGGCGTGCCGACAGGCAGGTTGATCATCCACCCTCCCGAAGTTGAAGATAAGTTTCGTTATCGGCAGGTTCCCCGATTCCTTTACGCTACCGTTGGTTACCGCTATGAGGGCTACGAAGCGTCGCCCGGGGGGCACCAGGATACTTGGCTCTCAAACGAAGAAGATCGAATCATTCGGCGCAACTTCGAGGCGGAAGAGAAACTATTGAATCGACTGGGGGATTTGAAACTCGAACCCAAAGCGGTCTCCCGCTATGGCGACACGCCGCCAGGGCACTTGCAGCTTTTGCCCCGAAAGCTCAACGACGTTGTTGAAACGCTCGTCGATGAAGGTTGGGTGGTCGAAGCCGAAGGGGCCCGTGTGCGTAAAGGGGGGGCCATGTCGGTCAGCATTCGCTCCGGCATTGACTGGTTCGACCTCGAAGGGCAAATCGATTTTGACGGCGTGGAGGCTTCGCTCCCCGATTTACTGGCAGCCCTGCGTGGGGGAGAGCGTTACGTCAAGCTCGGCGACGGCAGCCGAGGGTTGCTACCAGAAGCGTGGCTGAGTCAGTACGCTCCGCTGGCCGAGCTGGCGTCGGAACAAGAGGGAGACGCGCTTCGGTTCCAGCCGAGCCAGGCACTGTTGCTCGACTCGATGCTGGCCATCCGTGACGCCGATAACAACTTGCAAGTCGATCGGCAATTTTCCGCGTTGCGGAAACGGTTACGATCTTTCCAGGGGGTTGAGCCGATGCCTGCGCCGCGAGAGTTCAAAGGCGAGCTTCGGGACTACCAGAAGGAAGGTCTCGGATGGTTACGTTTTTTGGAGAAGTTTAGCTTTGGCGGTTGCTTGGCTGACGACATGGGCCTGGGGAAAACGATCCAGGTGCTTGCGCTTTTGGCCAATCGTTGGCGTCGCCAGCCGAAAGACGCCGAGCGTCGCCCTTCGTTGATCGTTGTCCCCAAGAGCCTGATCTACAACTGGCAATTGGAGGCAGAACGGTTTGCACCGCGACTGGCGGTCGCCAATTATACGGGCACCGATCGCCACGAGCGTATCGAAGATTTTACGGACCATGATCTGGTGCTCACAACTTACGGAACACTTCGCAAAGACATCGAGCGACTCAGCGAACAATCTTGGGACTACACGATCCTGGACGAAGCCCAGGCGATCAAGAACCCTGCTTCGCAATCGGCCAAAGCGAGCCGGTTGCTTATGGCTCGCCATCGTTTGGCGCTTTCGGGCACGCCGGTTGAGAACCATTTGGGTGAATTGTGGTCGATCTTCGAGTTCCTCAATCCGGGGATGTTAGGCAAAAGCAAGTCGCTTCGGCGGCTCACAAAAGGTGGCTCCCCGGATGAAGGTAAAGAGAAAGTTGCCGAGCGGCTTACGTCACTCCGTAAAGGACTAGCCCCCTTCCTGCTTCGGAGAACAAAACAAGAGGTTTTGCCCCAGCTTCCGAAGAAAACTGAACAGCCCCTTTATTGCGATTTGCCTCCAGCACAACGTAAGCAATACAATCAACTTCGCGACCATTATCGCAAATCGCTCAACCAAAAAATCGCCAAATCGGGGATGGATAAATCAAAAATCCATGTGCTCGAAGCGTTGTTACGCTTACGCCAAGCCGCTTGTCATCCCGGGTTGATCGATGAAAAACACCAGAACAAACCGTCGGCTAAACTCGATTTGCTAGTCGATCAACTTACCGAAATTGTGGGGGAAGGCCACAAAGCATTAGTCTTCTCGCAGTTCACAACGATGCTCGGAATCGTGAAAAGTCGGCTTGATAAAGCAGGTCTTGTTTACGAGTACCTTGATGGCAAAACGAGCAATCGGCAAAAGCGAGTCGAGCGGTTTCAGACGGACGAGGATTGTCCCCTCTTCTTGATTAGTCTCAAAGCAGGTGGCACAGGACTCAACCTCACGGCTGCCGATTACGTTTTCATTCTCGACCCATGGTGGAACCCGGCGGTCGAGGCCCAAGCGATCGATCGGACCCACCGTCTGGGCCAATCTCGGCCCGTTTTTGCCTACCGTTTGATCGCTCGCGACACAGTCGAGGAGAAAATCATCGAGCTGCAAGACAAGAAACGTGATTTGGCCGATGCCATTATCTCTTCGGACAGCTCGCTGCTAAAGAGTCTCACCGCCGACGACCTGCAGGCACTACTCTCATGACCGGCGGAGCGAAGGGCTCATACAACGGTGGCAGGGGCAGGGTGCCTCCGCAGGCGATCCGGATTTAAGGTTCATTTCTCGCGCAGTCCGGCACGGAGATTGCTGGGCAGGAAGGAGAGGATTGTTACAATGAGCGAAGCCTAATACGTGGTGGGGGGCTCCGGCAAATAGCTTGGCCCGCCCCTTGCAAGACTTGGCCCCTTACGTTCTCCCTAGATAGGTTGACTAATGAACCGCACTCTATTTTTGTTATTTATCGTTGTTGGAACGACCGTAATGTCAGAAGCCAACTCCGCCGAGATTTTAGTTGTCAACGATACCTTTACCCGTTCAGGCGCGTTGATCGGTTCTGTGACCGACACAGGACAAACTTGGACCGGTGTAGCACCGACGTCGAATGCCAACGGCTCCCAGCTAGCCGTGGTCGGCTCCTCGCCTTCGTTTGCTACGATTAGTGGCCTCACCTTTCTACCGGATGCAACCTACCGTTTACAGGTAGACGTTAATATCACCTCTGGCGGTTCTCAATGGCTAGGCATTGGTTTTTCTCGTCCTACTTCTTCCAATGCTGCGGACGATACGAATGGATTTATTCTCCGGCGTTCCAATCCTGAAATCGAGACGCGTGTTACTGCATCAAGCGCCACCAAAGTTGCTCATGCAGTAGCCAATACCTTTCCCGATACACTTGAAGTCTTTCTTGAAACGGGACCCACGCTCAGCAGCTCAATGCTAAGCTGGTTCCTTAACGGCTCTCCGCTTCGTATTGACGAAGCAGTTGATGTCACCGGTATCGACGGTATTTTTCTTGCCAATGTCTCTCCGTTCTTTGGTTCTCCCGTGTCGGGAACCTATGACAACCTAGAGCTATGGGTGCAAACGCAAGTCGTTCCTGAACCCAACACCGCAGCAATTTTTGTTTTCGGAACAGTAGCCCTCGGGTTATGCTCCCGGCGCAAACGCTAATGGTTGCCTGTGAGAGAAAACGAAAGTTCTCGATCGCCGGCTTGCCTTCACTGCTGTCTTGTATCGCTCTTGACGGCTGCTGGCAGGTGACTACACTCGCTGCCGCTTCGCTCCACCAGAGGGCGTACCACCGAGTTGTCCGTCATGCCAAGGAAGGGCTATCGTGTCCGGATTTGTCGATATCCATTGCCATTTGCTGCCCGGAATTGATGATGGCTCAAAGAATCTGAGTGAATCGCTTGCGATGGCTCGCCTGTCGGTTGAGCAAGGGGTCGATACGATCACTGTCACACCGCATCAACTCGGCAATTATGCTCATAATCGTGGCGACGATATTCGCCATCGAACGGTCGAGCTACAAAATTCGCTCGATGCTGAGGGGATACCGCTCAAAGTGCTACCGGGCGGTGATGTACGGATCGAAGATGGCATGATCGAAGCGATCGCTGCTGGGGAAGTGCTAACGCTGGGTGACCAGGGCCGCCATGTGCTGCTGGAGTTGCCGCACGAGCTTTATTTCCCGCTCGAGCCGGTTCTTGACGGACTTGAGCGTCGTGGCATGGTGGGCGTGCTGTCGCATCCGGAACGCAACGCGGGGCTTCTGGCAAGGCCCGATCTGATTGACACCTTGGTTGATTACGGTTGTTTAATGCAAGTTACGGCCGGCAGTTTGCTGGGCGGTTTCGGCTCGAAGAGCCAAGCGATGGCACAGAGTATGGTGAAGCGCGGTGCGGTCCATTTTCTCTCGACCGATGCCCATGGCCCCCAGTCACGTCGCCCTTGCTTGGGCAAGGCTTATCAAGTCGCCGTAGAACTTGCCGGCGAGCGTGCTGCCACGCTTTGGTGCAGCGAGTTCCCTAGGGCGGTGGCCGAAGGACGCGACGTGCCGCGTGGTGCGGTGCGTGTCGGATCTTCAGGACGGGGTGGCCTGGGACGGGGTGGCTGGTCTCTTTGGGGACGTCGTAGCGCCTGATGCCGCAATCCTCACTTCCCCTCCGTTCGTGCGGCGCGATGTTGGTCGCTCTGTTCGCCTTGTTAGCGCTGTTTGCGTGCTGCAAGCAGATGGAGGCAGGGGAGCCCGTGTGGATCGACCAACGGCAAATCGGCCCGTTCGTTTGCCGTGCCGTGCAACCCATTGCCAGCAGCCAGCTTGAGCGAGTTGGGTTGCCACAGCTCGAGGCCGAGTTGAGGCGTGTCCTGGCACTTCGGCCTTGTAGCGAATCGATAGAAATACTATTGCTACCTTCTGAAGAAGCTCACCGCGATCTGGTCGCTTTACGACACCCGACGGCCCCCTACCGCCGGGCACTTTTTGTGAAACAGGGAAATCGCGCCACCGTCTTCGCTTATCAACACGAGGACCTTGCCACCGACTTACGGCACGAATGCACTCATGCCTTGCTGCACGCGGATTTGCCGATGGTTCCCCTTTGGCTTGATGAGGGATTAGCTGAGTACTTTGAACCTGAGGCTAGCGACCGTCCACGCGGCCCTTCGCACTTGCGAGCCTTGCAGGGCGACTTGCGGTGGGGACGATTACGGACCATTGCCGAACTGGAACAGAAACATGAACTCTCCGAGCTCGATCAGCGTGACTACCGTTTCGCCTGGGCATGGACCCATTTCATGCTCCACGGCCCTGAGAAAGCGACCCAGCAGTTATGGGCTTACCTTTCCGCCTTACGACGCAATGAACCGCCAGGGATGCTATCGGAGAGGCTAGCCAAAATTGAACCCGAACTGAACAACCGATTTGCGGCCCATTTTCGTGATTGGCCCCATTTGCTCCGGAAATCCGAGACGCTTAAACAGGCAAGAAATCGTGCCGAAAAACCGTCGCTTGCGAGAAATCGCAGGTAGTCTAAATCAAAAAACGATCGTTTTACTGAGGAGAGACGTTGCTATGAACATCCTTGTTGCTCAGCGTTTGGCTGCGGCTATCGCTTGCTTGGGAATGATGATTCCCCCGTCTGTTTTTGCTAACACCCCAACTCTTGCCGAGCCCGTTGCTGATGTGGAGCTAGGAGCTGGTGGGCAGTTTGTTGGCAAAGTGGTGAACGCCCAAGGGGCTCCGATTGGCGCCACGAAGGTTTCACTCCGTCAGGCGGGCCAGGAAGTCGCTAACGCGACGACGGATGCTCAGGGGCGTTTTGACGTTCAGGGCCTACGGGGCGGCCAGTACCAAGTCGTCGCCGAGGAAGGCAGCGTTGTTTACCGCCTTTGGGCTCCTCAGACGGCTCCACCAGCGGCCAACAAGTCGGCGCTGATTGTCACGGGGGCCGACGTTCTGAATGGCCAAGAGGTTGGGTGCTCCGATACGTGTGGCAGCACGATTGGAGGCCGACCACGTGGCGGCGGCGTCGTCGGTTGGATGCAGCAACACCCCTTCCTGGTGGCTGCTGGCATTGCGACCGCCATAGCCGTACCGCTCGCTCTAGCTGACGACGATGACCCTGCTAGCCCCTGACAGAGTTCTAGGCCTCCTTTCGAGGAAAACCACACATAAACCCGCCAGTAGGGGTCAAGAATGACAAGTCAATTGGCCGATTAGACCAACGATGAGTGCTACATGACCGCAGGCCGACATCATGTCGGAACGTGATAAAACGCTATGGCCAAGGGCATTGTGCGTCTTGCCGGGGGCGGCCATTTCATGGAAGAAACGATTATTCGCTAAGGAGAGACGTTGTTATGAAGATTCTTGTTGCTCAGCGTTTGGCAACTGCCATCGCTTGTTTGGGGATGATTGTTCCCCCGTCTGCTTTTGCAGGCAACCCTTTTGCAGGCAACTCGACGCTAGCTAGCCCGGTTGCTGATGTAGCGCTGGGTGCTGGTGGACAGTTTACGGGCAAAGTGGTGAACGCCCAGGGTGCCCCCGTTAGTGCCACGACGGTCTCGCTCCGTCAGGAAGGCCAAGAAGTTGCTAACACCACGACTGACGAGCAAGGACGTTTCGGCGTTCAAGGTCTTCGTGGTGGGCAGTACCAAGTGGTTACTGAGAACGGTAGCGTTGTCTACCGCCTTTGGGCACCACAGACGGCTCCACCAGCGGCTAACAGCTCAGCCCTGATCGTTACGGGCACCGAGATCATGAATGGCCAGTACTGCGACGGTGGCTGTGGAGGCACGTGTGGTCAATGTCGTGGTGGCAATGGAGGAGGTGGCGTCCTCGGTTGGATGAAGCAGCACCCCATCCTTGTCGCAGCGGGCATTGCAACGGCAATCGCCGTGCCGCTGGCGCTCGCTGACGACGACGATCCTGCTAGCCCGTGAGCTAGCTATACGAAGAGTTAAAGACACAAAACCCCGTGTACCGCTTGGTCGGCACACGGGGTTTTTTCGTGTCGGGATATGCCCTTTTCGGCAGGGGGCCGCTTTGCTACCGTCCGCACAGCGGGCAAGCCGCTTTACAGTCCATCCCGTTGGAAGGAATTCTCCGATGTTCCGTCACCCGATTCATCCTGCCATGGCCTTGCTCATGGCTCTCCTTTTGGTTGCCCCTCTGCCAACAGCGGGGGCTTCAACTGGTATCGCTACGGCAGTTGATATTTCCTTGCACAACAACGCTTATGTTGTCGGCCAGCTCGTTTCAGCCGAAGGGATGCCCGTGGCCAGTGCCGAAGTGCGCATGACGCTCATGGATGGACGGACGGCTGTAACACAAACCGATGCCCAAGGGGGCTTTGCCTTCCGTGGCGTAACCGGAGCCGCCTATCTGACCACCCACAATGCGGAGCAGGTCGTACGTGTCTGGGATGCCAAGACAGCTCCTCCCAAGGCGGCTCCTGCGGTGCTGATGGTCGAGCAGAAGGAGATCGCACGGGGGCAACATTATGCGGGTCAAAATGCGAATAACTTCGTAAAAACGAGCAAACGACTGATGGCCAATCCGTTATTCGTCGCCGGAGCCGTTGCCACGGCCGTTGCAATTCCGGTCGCCATCTCCAATGCAGATGACGACCCGCCCGCCTCTCCGTGATCGGTTTTTCGGGGGGGCAATTCCTTCTAGCTGGTACAGCCGTCAGAGTTTGACGGACCAGCGCCCGTTAGGGAGGCGTTGTGTCACTTCGCCTGTTTCTCTGGCACCCGACAGCCGATCCTCTACGGTAGACGGGCAAGGACGCTCGCCTCGCCCTTGTGTCCCTTCCTTGGGCAATCACAAGGACGACACCAGCAGGGATTGCTTGAAGGGACCGCCATGGCCATCAAAGGTCTGCTGAACTACGCCCGCCTCGCCTTCTTCTCGAAGGAGTCGTCGGATCGCCAGCTCTTTCGCTTAGTGAAAAAGCACCGTGTTCTGCGTATCGTTGAACTCGGCATCGGATCGCTCGAACGGACGAGCAAATTGCTTAAACTCGCTGGTGACAACGCCTCTCAGGGTGAAATTCAGTACACCGGCTTTGACAGCTTTGATCTGCGAGCGGAGAGCGAAGAGCCGCTCTCTCTCATCATGGCCCATCGAGAGTTGATTCGCTGCGGTGCTTCGGTCCGGCTCACCCCTGGTGGCCCTGCCAGCGGCCTTCCTGCACAAGCCAATTCGCTTTCGGATACGGATCTACTCCTAATCTCTCCCTCGGTTTCGGACGAAGTCCTTGAGCCTCTCTGGTTCTATCTCCCCCGGATGTGCCATCCGGGCACCCTCGTTCTTAGCCAGTTGAATGCGTCGGCAAAAAGTGTAGCCGATACCGAATGGGAGTCGATTTGCCTGGAAGAAGTGAACCGCCGCTCTCGGCGGCCAGCACAGCGTCTTGTCGCCTAGTTCGGCCTTCCTGGACGGGGACTGGCCAGCCAATGATTTACGCAAGTTAATAGGAACCGCTATTACGCGCAAACGGACGCTAATTACAAAGAAGGGGGAATCTAGAAAATTAGCCTTTGCCGGCGCTCATTAGCAAGCTTCTTTCTTTGTATTCTTCGTGCCGTCGCGGTTCATCAAAATAGTAAAACCTGTGTCAAAGACTCGCACCTTTGTTGCCCTACCGTTGGCCGACGATCTTTGCCTTCGTGCGAAGGGCCTGATAGATCGCTTGCAGCCGCATGCGCCACAGGCGCAGTGGGTGGAGGAAGAGAAACTCCACCTGACACTGCTGTTTCTTGGTGACCTGGTCGATTCGGAAATCGCCGAGACTTGTAGCCGCGTCGATTGGGCGGCCCGTGCCAACGAACCGTTTTCGATACGCCTTGCCGGCGCAAGAACTTTTCCCGACATGGCTCGACCGCGTGCTCTGTGGCTCGGCGTAACGGAGGGCTCCGGTCCGCTCTGCCGTTTGCAAGCCGATTTGGATGAAGCACTGGCCGACTTTGTGCCGCGCAAAGAGAACCGTGCTTACATCCCTCATCTAACGCTAGCCCGATTGGCACGCAACAGCCGCCAATCAAAGAATTTTCCCGACGTCATAGCAGGCTTAAGCGACTACGACGCCGGCACAATGCACGTCGATCAAGTCACGGTCTTCGCTAGCGAACTACGCCGAGGTGGGCCTGAGTACCAACCACTGGCGACGTGTTCGCTTGGCCGTCCGGGTTGAATAGACCTCTGGGAAGAAAGCGACGAACATTTCCACCAGGCTCCAAGTCGGAAGTCGCGTTGTCGGCAACCAAGGGGGCAAGACACTTGCCATCGTGGCAGTCTCCTTCGCGCTTGGTTACGGAAAGGTTCTTCACAAAGCTATTCCTACCGAGTGGAGGCTGCCAAAGCAATGTACGCAGTTAGAGGGACGCTATCCACTTATGCCCACTGGAAGTTGCCACTAAAATGGGCGAAGAACCTCAGGAGAGAAGGGGCCACGGCGGAGGCCCACCGCCCCTCTCGCAAGCTTCTGGATCGCGTTAGCGGGGCCCTGTAGCTCGGCTGCTAGCGCCTCGTTTGCAGAAGTAAGCTGCTGATTTAGCTGGGCAAGCTGGCCCTCGACCTTGGCACGAGAGGTTGCCACAAGGCGGTCGGTCTCTTCCTGGGCGACCCGCTGGAACGATTGCTGGAAGGACTCGGCCACCGCTGGCCCCAAAGTCGACCAAATCGACATCTCCGGGCGATCCAGCGTTCCCGACAGCGTGACGCGCGTCGCCGCTTTCGGCATTCGTTCAAGGCTGGCGGCCAGTGCATCGCCCAACCGCTGGGCAATCGGTGCCATATCCTCTGCCAAAGTGGGCGTCAGCCGTACTTTTTCTTTGATCAACTGTACTTCGCCCGAAAGCCGATCTCCTTCCACACGTAGGCTGATGCTCAAGTTGGCTGCCGAGGGAGCCATCTCGATCCGTATCTTGTCACTTTTCCCAAGATCGTAACGAGGCAGCACGAGCTTTGGGCAATCAACGTAAAGTTCATCTACCGCTTCAGTGCCTGCTCGGCTAACAATCGCACGAATTTCGATCGGCAACGGCCCCAGAGTCTTGAGCACAATGCGCATCGGAATGCCATGCAAGTCGGGCTGGGTCGTAAGGTCGGTCACGATGCCCGACAGTTCGACCGGTCGGCCAGCCACGGTCGCTTCACCCGTGAGTTCAAGCGTACGAATCAGTAGATCGGGTCGCGGACGAAGCCCAAGGAAGTGAACGTCGGAACCTCGCCGCGCAGGTGTCGCCCGCTTGGGCGAGTTGGTCGCCGCCGGAACCATTTGCCGTGTCCAGCGGACCCAACCGATTAGCTCGTTCAGCGGGGCGGTCACCTGATCGCCCAGCAAATAGGTCGTCAAAGATCCTGGATCAAGCTGATCCGCTTGGAAACGAGTTCGCACAAGCTGTTCGTCGTGGGCCTGCGCTTCACGAATCTGCTGTCGATCCGCCGCTATCTCGGTCGGCACCGCAGCAAACTCACGGTGCAAGTCAGCCAACCGCTGCTTGAGCGTAGCAATGCGATTCGGCAACTGGACAAGGAAGTCCGCGTTACGAAGCGGGTTACTCTTCGCCTCAAGGGTGTTTGCTTTTAGCTGTTCGATATCTTGGCGTAGCGTGCTGGCCGATTGGCGAAGTGCCTCGTAACGGGTGGGCCAACGCTCGGCCATCTCCTCAGCAAGCCGGACCGATTGGAACTGGTCCGCTAGGTTGGTCGTCAGTTTCGATTCGAGGTCGTTGATCCAAGCATCGGCAACGCCCTTCGCCGTATCGCTCAGCCAAGCAGGCGATTGGGCCTCGCTTTTTTCGGTCGGTTCAAGCTCGCCACTCACCTCTCGATCGTTCCCAAAGCGAAGCCCTCGTACCGTGCCTCGTTGCACGATACCCTTTCGGCGAAGCAGCGAATCGGTCTCGAAATCAAGCTCGATAAAGTCCGCTTCTAGCAAGTTCTGCATCGGTCGCTTCGGATCGGCGATGCTCAGGCCGCGTAGCGTCGCCCGAGTATCCAGCAATGAAACGGTCGCCTCGTTGAGTTCCACCTTCGCGCCAACGGCCCCTTGGCCGCCATCCACGATGGCATAGCGCAATCCCCACCCTGCGCCGAACTCGGCGAGAACAAACAAGACGATCAGAAGAACCAATCGTGGGATGAGATAACCAAAACGGATATAGCGTGTCATCGATAATTTCCTAAGCCAGGGGCCCTAAACCAGTAGCACCGAAGCGGCCGGCTAAGTCAGCGCCAAGTAGCACACGAGCCAGACGGTATTTCATGATCCAGCGAAGCGCCGTCGGACGAACGCGATCCACCAGCGTGCAAGCAATTAGATAAACGGGATAAGCGATATAGACACCCAAGAGCAACGAACCAATGCCGACCGTGTTGTGAAAACCAATCCACGGGCCGAGGGGGGCGTCGTACAGCCAGACGAAGATCGGCTGCAAGCTGGGCAGCGTCAGCACCCGGGCACCCAAGTTGTGCGTAAAGGGATCTATCCACGGTGTTAGCAGTGAGACTAACGCCGCCGTTCCCAAGCCGGCTGCTCGATTCACCCTGAGGATGAGGATCGCTAGCGTCAGGCCGACGGAGATCAGCGTCCACGGCATCGCCAGCCCAAGCAGCACGCCCAGCACCGCGGCCATGGCGACCTGCCGGCTTGAATCGTGGGCCGTGAGTACCTGTACCAAACCCCGCAGGGGGC
>JAJRUA010000022.1 GCA_024278035.1 Planctomycetota bacterium
ACCTATTCTTCACAGAATTGACGCCCCTTCAGAAAAAAATCGCCACACTGCTAGGAATCAGCCCCAGAAACTACGGTCGATGACCGCCCCAGAAAATTCCAAGAAAATGAAAACGGGACCTGCGGAAAGTACGTTCAATTGTCTCTCAAAAAACCTTAATTCAACCCATTTTGTCCCATCCCAACTCGAGAAACCCCACGTTCTAAGAGCTATCCGCAAGATTTTCCGGACAATATTCTCCGAATTTTGTCCCAAAACATGGGACCCCAGAAAACCGGACAAATACCCAATTGGGGGGGGGAGTTGCCGTCTCTAACCTTTGAATCCAGCACCAGAACATCAAAAATCAAACATCCCACATCAAACATCCCTCTTTACTAACCATTTTTCAAAAAACAGCCGATAATCCCTCTTGCATGAAATACTGAACACTCTTACACTATTCGTACGTACAGTATTTCAGGCTTCGGCATCAGCCGCTTGCATCGCTACTTCTTCTGTTGGATAAAGGGGTCTCATATCATGGTGACAGCTACTGCAACAAGCAAAAATTCTGCTAGCAAGATCTCTACTAGAAAGGCCCCGACGAGCAGTATGGCAAAAAAACAGAAAAAGAAGAGCCCAAAGGCCGACAGCAAGAAATCCATCAACCAAGTCGTCGAGAGCAGCGAAGAGCTTCGTCATACCGTTTCTGCGATCGAAAAGCAGTTTGGCGAAGGTTCGATCATGTCCTTGGGCAACGATTCGATCCGCAAGATCAAAGGAATCTCGACCGGCAGCCTTGCTCTCGACATGGCGCTCGGCGGACAAGGCATCCCCTGCGGTCGCATCATCGAAGTCTATGGCCCTGAGTCCAGCGGCAAGACCACCCTCGCCCTACACGTCGTGGCCGAAGCCCAGAAGAAGGGCGGCATCGCCGCATTCATCGATGCCGAGCATGCCCTCGACCCCAGTTGGGCCAAAAAACTAGGCGTCGACCTCGAAACCTTGCTCATCAGCCAACCTAGCTACGGCGAAGAAGCAATGCAGATCACCGAAATGCTGATCAAGAGCAACGCCGTCGATGTGATCGTCATCGACTCAGTTGCCGCCCTTGTGCCCAAAAGGGAACTCGATGGCGAAATCGGCGACTCACACGTTGGCCTCCAGGCCCGACTCATGAGCCAGACCATGCGGAAGCTCACCGGCGCGATCGCCAAATCAAAAACCGCGGTTATCTTTATCAACCAAATCCGCGAAAAAATCGGCGTCATGTTTGGTAGCCCCGAGACCACCCCTGGCGGTCGAGCACTCAAGTTCTATTCCTCCTGCCGCATCGACATCCGCCGTATCGGCCAGCTTAAAGACGGTGAAGATGTTGTCGGTCAACGCGTCCGAGGCAAGGTTGTCAAAAACAAGGTCGCCCCGCCGTTCCGCGTCGCCGAGTTCGACATGATGCACACCAACGGCATCAGCTTCGAAGGCGATATTATCGATCTTGGCATCGAGCAAAAAATCGTAGTCCGCAGCGGCGCCTGGTTCCGCTACGGCGACATGCAACTCGGCCAAGGCAAAGAAAAAGCCCGCATTTTCCTCAAAGAGAACCCAGAAATCGCCCAAGAAATCAAGCAAAAAGTTCTCGCCGCCGGCGGCTTCGACGAACTCCTCACCGCCAGCACCAACGAAAACAACGACACCGACAATGACATTGACGACGAGGAATGAGACACCGACGACGAGGAATGATTAATAGCAAACGGAGGGCCACGCCCTCCGAAACCGCCCCGCTACGATTACCTTGCCTCCCGGTCTAGCAAATTTTTAGCGAGCCGCGGGCAACGCACCCTCGCGCACTTCGCCTGACTCGTTCGCTTGCCAAAGTCGGCTGCGATCAGGATCAATCGCCGTAAGCCAACCGCCGCCGTGGCAATAAGTATCGATACAAACTAGGTGCCCCAAGTTCACAGTTCGTCCCTGTTTATTCGAAGTATGTCCAAGCACCGCAATCTTTCCCGAGATATGGGGGGCAGGCAAAAAATACTTGAGCGACCGCCAACGCATTTCCTCCCACACCTGCTCCGCCAGCGGCTTCTGATACTGGTAGTTGCCATGGGCAAAAAAGTGCGTCGCCGTTTCGTAAAAGTCGCCCCAGCTGCGGATAAACTCGATATGCTCTGCGGTAATTGCCGACAGCGCCGAGTCCTTGCCATAAGAATCAAGGGTCTCTGCTCCGCCATGAATCAGCCAATCCTGAAGCGGCGTCACCCCGTCGACCGAGTTCAACAGCATCTGCTCATGATTCCCCAGCAGCGGTACGAGCTGGCATTGCTCGCCAAGAGCAAGCAATTGCTCGATCACACCCCGGCTATCGCTGCCCCGGTCGATCGCATCACCAAGCATCACCACCGTATCCCCGGCCGTGGGGACGAGTTCAGCAAGCAATGCCTCCAGCGCAACACCACAGCCATGAATATCACCAATCGCGATCGTACGTCCGTAGGCCATGCCGTCGAATGCGGGACTAGCCCGTGAAAATTGAAATCAAGCGGAGAGAAGCATAAATTGTCGTGCCTGACAGCAAATCATTCAACGCCGTTTTCATCTGGCCGTTGATTGACAGTATCTAGGGGGTAGCGATAGGATAAACTGCGGTGGCACAGGCCCTAAATGCATAGGCCGCTTGGATTTGTCCCTCGCAAGACTTGCCACCTCAATCTCGATGGTCCCTAGTTTTCGCACGGAGGTTACAAGCACATGCCCGAGCCCATCACTCAGTTGGAACACGCAAGAGCAAGAACAATCACTCCCCAGATGGAGGCCGTTGCCAAGTGCGAACAGTTGCCGCCCGAGACGATCCTGCAGGAAGTCGCTGAGGGCCGGATGGTGATTCCCGCCAACCGAGTCCACCTCGAGGCAGGACTCAAGCCGATGTGCATCGGCATCGCTTCGAAATGCAAAATCAACGCCAACATCGGCAACTCAGCCGTGACTAGCGACCAACAGGGCGAGTTGGAAAAGCTCGAAACCGCGATTCACTTCGGTGCCGACACCGTGATGGATCTTTCCACCGGTAAAGACATCGACACTATCCGCAAGTCGATCATCGCCGCCTCGCCCGTGCCGATTGGCACCGTGCCCATCTACCAAATGCTGGAAGAGCTAGGTGGCGAAATCGAAGAAATGCAGCCGCAGCATTTCCTCGATATGGTGGAGCATCAGGCCAAACAGGGCGTCGACTACATGACGATCCACTGCGGCGTGAAGTTCGAGCACCTGCACCTCAGCATGAACCGAGTCACCGGCATTGTGAGCCGTGGCGGTTCGCTGATGGCCAAATGGATGATGGTTCATCGTAAAGAGAATCCGCTTTACGAAGCCTTTGACGACCTGTGCGACATCATGCGGCAGTACGATGTCACTTGGAGTTTGGGCGATGGCTTGCGACCGGGCTCGCTTGCCGACGCCAGCGACGAAGCGCAATTCGCCGAACTCGACGTACTCGGCGAACTGACCCAACGTGGCTGGGAACGTGGCACACAAGTGATGGTCGAAGGGCCTGGGCACATTCCCATGGACCAGATCAAGATGAACGTCGAGCGGCAAATCGAGGTTTGCCACGGGGCCCCGTTCTACGTGCTGGGGCCGCTGGTGACCGACTTTGCCCCCGGATACGACCATATCACGAGCTGTATCGGGGCCTCGCTAGCAGGTTGGGCCGGGGCTGCAATGCTCTGCTATGTGACCCCCAAAGAACACCTCGGATTGCCCGAGCGGGAGGACGTCAAACAAGGCCTCATAGCCTATAAAATAGCGGCTCATTCGGCCGATATCGCTCGTCAACGGCCTGGGGCTCGGGACCGGGACGATGAGCTCTCGCGAGCCCGGTTTGCCTTCGACTGGAACGAGCAATTTCGCCTAGCATTGGACCCCGAGACCGCCAGAGCTTATCATGACGAGACCTTGCCACAGGATACTTTCAAAAGCGCCCACTTTTGTAGCATGTGTGGGCCGAAGTATTGCTCGATGAAAATCACCGAAGATATTCGCGAGATGGCAGCCAAGGGCGAGTTGGTTCAGCTTTCAGAAACTGAAGCAACTCGAGCCAAAGCGACACCTACCTAAAACTAAACCTACCTAAATCGACACCCACCTCAACAACGAAAGCGCCGGTGCGTTTTCGTCCCGCCTCCCTATTCCTTCCTTTCGTTTGAACTAAAGGAACCTGCCATGAAATCTTTTTCAATTGTTGCCGCGTGTGGCATGCTGGCCATAGGCTGTCAGGGCGAGCTTGCCCCTGCTCCGGAATCTACTTCGATGGAGTCGTCGACCGCGGTCGAAGTGACTCCTGCCAGTTTTAATGTCGAAGGGGCTCCGACGGTCACGTTTGATGTTCCCGATATGATGTGTCAGTACTCGTGTGTCGATGCGGTGAAAAAGTCTCTCAAATCACAACCTGGGGTAAAAGAGGTCCGGGTCGACTTCGCAACCCGGCAAGCCACGGTGGTCGTCGATCAAGCAACATTCAATGGCGAAGCGGCAGTGGCGAGTTTGGTTGACTATCAGTTTACGAATTCCAAGCTGCAAAAGTCCAAGTAAAACTCGGCTCAGATACTCAAACTTCTAAACTAAACATAAAAACCCTAGGCCACAACCTGGGTTTTTTATTGCGCTACATCAGAACCAAGCGCCTCGCTCTTGGGGTGATAGAACAACGCGATCGGTAGCATCAACGCTGCGATAAAGAGAAACATGATGCTCTTGGGCCAATCGAATTGGACGATAACCTTCGAAAATGCGAGGTAAAAGATTGCCGAGAAGAGTACGCCGATCCAGTTGGCTTGGTTCATCACCGCAATCATGCGTCCTTTCTTATCTTCAGGCGGGCGTGATTGAAGAAAAACTTGTAGCGGCACCGCGAAAAAACCAGTACAGACTCCCAGTAGCAGCAGGGTCGCGAGGCTGCCCCAAAAACCGAGCCATTGCCCGGTCTCGGCCAGTCCTGGTAGTCGGGTCAGTTGCCCCTCGGCATCATGCAGCAAATGCACATCGCCACCGGCTGGGATCGAGAGTAGGGCGAGGCAGACTAACATGCCTAGGCTACCAACTCGAATGAGCCCAAAGTTGACTTTTCCGCCGGAGATCAAGCCGCCGATCGCACATCCCATCGCGATACCGATTCCGATGGTGCCTGCTAGATAGCTGGTGTACTTGTCATCCAAAGAGAGTTCGCTTTTGCCAAGGATATTCACGGCAGAGGGCATCATGCCTGCGAGTATCCAGAAGACACTGGAAACGGCCAGGGCCATCAGCAACGACTTGTCGTTGCGAAGTAGCTGCCGCATGTCTGGCGGCACGGTGAAAGAGGCGGGTTCGAGTTTTAAGTCGGGATTTGCTGGCGAAACCCGGCGGACCAACAGCGAAGTCGCGGTGCCTACGACCGCGATGGCAATACAAACCATTGATCCGATCCAAAGCTTTCCTTCAAATTCATCTAAGAGAAGGCCCGCCACCACGGTGCCGAAAATGATGGCAAGGAAAGTCATCATGAGAATAAAGCCGTTGGCGCGAGGCAGATCTTGTCCGCGTAGCATTTCCGGCAGAATGCCATACTTGGCGGGTCCAAAAAATGCGCTCTGGGTGGCCATCAAAAACAACACACAGTAAAGAAAAACGAGGCTTTGGTTCTCGGAGTAGATCGCAAAACCGATCGCCCCTAAACCCATCACGACAATTTCGGCAACTTTACAGGCAACGATAATGCCACGTTTTCCATGCTTGTCTGACAAGTAACCGGCGATACCTGTGAACAGCAGAAACGGCACCACGAAGACAAGCATTGGTAGCCATTGTTGATCGTCAAATTTTTCGCCACTCTCGCTGACGGTTGCAGTAATCGAGAGCAGCAGAATGAGCTGCTTAAATACATTGTCGTTGAAGGCACCCAAAAATTGGGTGACGGTCATGCCCCAGAAACTGCGATCGGCGTAGAGCGAGGGCAGGGCGGTCGTATCGGTTGGTGTCGGTGCTGGCGTGTTGGTCATGCGGGGAATTATGAGAGGGAAAGGGAAACGTGGAAAGGGGAAAGAGGAATGTTTGATGGGGGGAAGGAGGCTTTAGGCTGTAGGTTCTAGGCTGTAGGAAATAGGGTTCCTTGCTGGAGGGCTGGTTTGGCGCTGGGATATTGACCGAGGGTATTTGTGACAATAGGACAAAAGTCGGGTTCGTTTTTTCTTGCGGTGCTTTGTTTGCAGGGGTTTGTGGAGATTGTGGCGGGGAGTTTTGGCACGAAATCGGTGACTGTGCGTTGAGTGGACAAAAAGATTGAGGACTAGGGAATTCGGATTGCGGAAGTCGGAATAGTAATGATGTTGATTATCGCTTTTTTGGGAGGGATTGCGAGCGTTACTTTTGGCCGGGTGGATCGGAGGTGAACAGGGGGAAGGCCTACCAATTTAGGCGAAAGGCATTTTTGAGTGAACCACGACGGCACGATGGGCACTACGTAGCCGGAGGTTGTAACAGACAAAGAGTAACCGCTGATTTTCGCTGATAAACGCTGATGGAGACTCGAGGGCGTAACGTCAGAGAATTAGCAATTTATAGTGCCAATGCTTTTTGTCTGACGTGAGGGAATTTTTTGACTTCGAGTTAGGTTTTTTGATTTGGGTGGCGTGGCCGCCATCGCTAACGGGTATATCAAAAATGGAAATCCGAGAAGCAAGTACAACCGATCTGATTGACCTTTCAAAACTGTTTGATGGGTATCGACAGTTTTATGGCCAGCCGTCGAATGAAGCTGAGGCGAGAGCTTTTATTGGCGAACGACTTGCTCGGAAGGATTCGGTGATTTTGATTGCTGTCGAGGGGAAGACCGTGGTTGGGTTTGTTCAGCTCTACTCGAGTTTTTCGTCGGTCGCGATGCGGCGGATTTTTGTTTTGAACGATCTTTTTGTTGTGCCTGGGGCGCGAAACGGTGGCGTGGCTACGGCATTGCTCGAGAGAGCGGAGGCGCTTGCAAGTGAGGCGGGTGCAGTGAGGCTCACGTTGGCGACAGAAATAACGAATCGCTCTGCCCAGAGTCTGTATGAAAAATTGGGTTGGCAGAAGGACGAGGTGTTTTGCCATTTTGCTAAGAGCGTGGGGGAGTAGCGCAACTTACCTTTATCCGTGAAGGTTCGCGTACTGTCCCTATGTCATTCTGAGGGAGCCTAAGCGACTGAAGAATCTATGTAAACTCTCGCCAGAGATCCTTCAGTCGCCAGGGCTCTCTCAGGATGACACAGCACGTCCTGCAAGTTGGTGTCCTCATGGTTCTTGAAGAACCAAATTTTCAGGAACTTGGTACTGTAGGGCTTCTTTCAGGAAATCTTTCGCTCGCCGTGTAACAAGTGCGCAGATTCTTCGCTTAAGACTGTGGCTTCGCTAGGAAGTATGGCTATTGGGCCTGCCGACTCGCGGAATGAAGCAGCTTACCCTTTTTCAGTCTAGCCAACTGAGCCACCCCGATTTCGCTCGTTTTCATGAGCAGGAGGATCGAAATGAGAACTTTTTCTTTACTTTGCTTGGTTTCATTGGTTGCAGTAACTTCCTTGGCCGAACCTGTCGAGGCGGGTCGACGAGGGCGACGCCGAGCTGCTGTGGCAGTAGGTATTGTGGCCGCGACGGCGCGACCCGCGGCTGTGGTAACGCCTAGGGTTGTGGCAGCGCCCGCGGTTGTTAGACCTGCCTATGTCGTACTGACGCCCGATTTAACCGTTACCGAGATTTCGGTCGAAGGCGACTTGCATTGTATTTCGGTGAAGAACATCGGTCAGGTCGCTTCGCCGGAGACTCAGTTGCAGATTGACTTTCTGCGGCTTGAAGATGGAGTTTTCTTAGCAACAGAGAAGGTTCGCGTCATGCCGCTGCAAGTGAATCAATCGTTGCGGTTTCGTCTGCATGCGTTGCCAGGCGGTCATGTTGAGGTGGTCGCGGAGGTCGATCCAAATCATCGTGTGGCTGAGATCAACGAGCAGAATAATGAGCTTCGACTTGGAATTGCCCCTGAGCCGCCTGCTGCCGAGCCAGTCGCTTTGAGAGATGTTGAAGTTTGGATCGTGCCCGAGGCACCACTTGAAGACCGAGAAGGTGGCCCTGCTATCAACGACCGTAAGGAGTAGTGTGTAGGGTCACGGTCATAAGTATTAGATCGTATGTTGAGAAGTCGCTGGCAGCTGTGCCAGCGGATTTTTGGCTGGATAGGGGTTGATCGGAATGTTCTTGCTACGAGAACTTTGATTGGATACCATCGACAACATATTGGCGTTGTTCAGAGGGAGAAGGGGCAGAGAACGAGAGAGGCATTGTCGATGATGAGGAAACGGATTTCTATTGCGGTTACGGTAGTCGGGACCTGGGCGGCGTTTGCGATGCCAGGGTTTGCGGCGCTGATCGTGAATGCGCCGCTGCCAATCACTCAGCGTGTGACGGTTCAACCGATTATCGTCTCGGACTCAGACGGCAGTAATACGGCAGAGTTGTTTGGCAACACGACGCAGCAGGCGATTATCGAAGGCTTTGTTGATACGATTTGGGCCCAGGCAGGCATTGATGTGCAGTGGCTGGCGCCGAATTATTGGAATAATACGACTGCCAACTCGGGGGGGTATTCGCTGAGTAGCTTGATGAGCAATGGGAATAGTGCAGGAGTTGCTCACTCGGATCCGCTTGTGCTTAACGCCTATTTTGTGGAGATCACCCCTGGCAGTACTGATCTGGGTGAAAATACTGCGAATGGCCTTGCTTGGGTCGGTAGCAATGGGATTAGCCAAGCGAATGGAGATAATTTAGTCGGCTTCCCGAGTGGGCAAGAGGTGGTTGCCAGCGTCGTCTCGCATGAGATCGGCCATAACCTGGGGCTAGGTCATATCGTCGATATTGAAAATCTGATGCAGGGCGGTAGCGGCGGAGAGCGGCTCAATAGTAGCCAAATAAGTACGGCGTCGGCGAGTAGTTTTTCGGTTGCCTATACTCCCGAGTCAGCGGATTTCAATGGCGATGGCTTCGTTAATGAAGCTGACTTTCTCGATTGGAAAAGTGGATTCGGGACGAGTACTGGCGCATTGCATGAGGACGGAGATGCCGATGGAGATTTCGACATTGATGGCATTGACTTCTTGACTTGGCAGCAATCTTTCGAAAATCCGCCGCCGACTTTCGTGGCAACTCTGCCTGACCCTAGCATTGCGACGGTTCCTGAGCCGAGTACTCGGCTACTTGCCGGCTTGCTGTTTTTGCTGGCCTGTGGCACCGGGCGTTCTAGAACCCGTGGCTTTGTTTCTTGACTTTCTCGAGTATCTCTGGCAACGGGTAGTCGATGATCGAGGTGTCGCCCTCGGTTAGTTCTTGGAGACGTTGCCAGCCGCGGGTGAGGAGCTGCTCTTGCTCGCGAACGTAGGTTGGGTCGAGGGAGCGTTTGTCGAACGGGCCCTCGACGATCATCGGCGCAAAATCGTCAGAGACGATGTACTGGGCCAGCGAAGCGTTGCAGCGGATGTGACGTTCGGGGCTGGTGTGCAGAACTTCGGGGTCGAGCAGTCCTGCGACATAGCGCAAGTAGAGATCGCTGTCGGTCAGGTTTGCGACGTCGCGGCCGCAGACTTCGCAGAGATAGCCTTCGTCGCATTTGGCCATAAAAAGTCGTTAGTCGTTAGTTGCTAGTCGTTAGCCTGCTTCCCAGAATTTGCGACTAACTACAAACGGCTTACGCCACCTCCTTCAAAGGCCCAAGACATCGTTCATGGTGTATAGTCCAGCCGGTTTATTTACGAGCCAAGTTGCGGCGAGTAGGGCGCCTTGGGCGTAGCAGTCGCGGTTGGTGGCGGCAACGCTTAGTTCGATAGTTTCGCCGAGCATTCCGAAAATGATCGTGTGTTGGCCCGGGTTGTCGCCGGTGCGGACGGCGTGGTAGCCAATTTCTTCGCGACCGCGGGGGCCGGGGCGTCCGGCGCGGCCATGGGTAGGTTCGGTTTGGCCCATGGCGTCGGCGACGATTTCGCCAAAGCGCAGGGCGGTGCCGCTGGGGGCGTCTTCTTTGAAACGATGGTGACGCTCGATGATTTCGACGTCGACGCCTGAGGGGAGATTTTTCAGGGCGTTACTTGCGATTTCGGTAAGCTTCATCACCAGATTGACGGCTGTGCTCATGCTGGGCGCCCAGACGACGGGGATTTTTTCAGCAGCTTGATGGATGTAGGCTTCTTGTTCTTCGTCGAAGCCGGTGGTGGCGATCACGATTGGCTTGTTGAACTCGAGGCAGTGAGCGATGGCAGCGACCGCCGCATCAGGGACGGAGAAGTCGACCACGATATCGGCTGCCGATTCGCCGACGACTGCCAGGAGGATGCCAATCTCGCCTACGCCTGCGAGCAGGCCGGCATCTTGTCCTAGCGAGGGGTGGGTGGCTGACTCGAGAGCGGCGACCAGTTCGAGATTGGGGTCAGCACAGGCGATCGCGGTAACACGTTGGCCCATCCGACCGGCGGCGCCGTGAACGGCAATTTTTATGGACATCTTCTATTCATCCTTGATCGTCGGTGGCGGTCGATTCGAGTGGCTCGACCGCGGTTACATGCAGCATGGAACAAATTTTAAACTCTGCGGGCACGTCGTCCTCGTCGCAATCGATGCCAACCAAAATATCCGTTTTTAGAAGCCATGCCATCTCAGGATGGCGGACTTCGTAAGATTGGCCGCTCGACATGACGAGGCGAAAGGGCTTGAAAGGACGTACCTTGAGCAAGTTTCGGAAAGTTTGGACTGTCATGGGAAGCTTCTTAAACTCATTCTTGTAGCGATTGGGGCAATTAGTTGGTCGTAGGTTTTTGTTGTTTATTCGTCCTGGCGGACTACGCTAACGGACGGGCATTTAACTGTTTAACTGAATTGCTCGAATGATTTCGTCGAGATCGTTGGGCACGGCGACGGCTCGGTTGGCAAACTCGGCTCGTTTTACTCCTCGGCTTCCTAAGACGCGGTTGAATTCTTCTTGATCGGTGGTGTGGTAGGCAACGGTTGCAGTGGGATCTTTGAGTTGATGTCCGGTGAGGATGCAGACGACGCGATCGGAAGGGGCGATAACTCCTTCTTCACGCAGCAATTTTGCGCCGGCGACACTGGCGGCACTAGCCGGTTCGCAGCCGAGGCCGTTTTCGCCGACGCGGGCCTTGGCGTTGAGAATTTGCTCGTCGCTGACTTCGCGTACGACGCCGTCGCAAACGTCGAGTGCGCGTAAGCACTTTTGATAATTGACCGGGCGGTTGATTTCGATGGCGCTGGCAATGGTCGAAGCTCGGCGGCCGTTTTTATCGAGTTCGTCGTAGTACTTGGGAAGGACTCCGAGATCGACGTTGCCTTGGTTCCAGCGGTTGCCGCGTACTTCGTACAACTCGTGGAGTGTGTTGGCACCTGCGGCATTGATGATTGCCAGGCGGGGGATGCGATCGATCAGGCCAAGCTCGTGCAGTTCCATAAACGCTTTTCCAAATGCGCTGCTGTTGCCCAGGTTGCCGCCGGGGACGACGATCCAATCAGGCGGCTGCCAATCGAGGCTCTCCAAGACGCGATACATGATCGTCTTTTGACCTTCGAGCCGAAAGGGATTAACGCTGTTGACGAGGTAGATGCCGAGCTGCTCGCTGACTTGACGGACGCGATCCATGGCGTCGTCGAAGTCGCCGGCGATCTGTAGTGTCAAAGCTCCGTAGTCGAGAGCTTGGGAGAGTTTGCCGTAGGAGATTTTTCCTGAGCCGATGAAAATCACCGCCTGCATGAGCTTGCTGACCCCGCAGTAGAGAGCTAGCGAAGCGCTGGTGTTGCCGGTCGAAGCACAGGCGGCCCGTTTGGCGCCGATGGTATGAGCATGGGTAAAAGCCGCGGTCATGCCGTTGTCTTTGAAACTACCCGAAGGGTTGAGACCCTCGTATTCCAGGAATAGCCCGCCTGGATTGATGCCGACATACTCGGCAACGCCGTTGGACGGCTGGAGCATGGTTTGGCCTTCGCCGATCGTAACCACCTTTTCGGGCGGAGCGAAGGGAAGCAGCTCGTGAAAACGCCAGACTCCGCTTCGGCAGAGGGGTTCGTTTCGGCGAGCCCATTTTTTTTCAAACTCACGGAGCGATTTAGGGACGGGGAGCCGATCCCAGTCGTAAGCGATATCGAGCAATCCACCACACTCACCACAGGAAATGAGTGCTTGACCTACATCATAGGTAGCGCCGCAATCGGGCGCCAAACAACGTTGGAACGCCTGATCGGTGTTGATTGGCACCGAAGTTGACACCGTTTGAATCTCCTAGAGAAAGTGAAATATGCTTTTCCGCGTCATTTTACCGACAAATGACGCTCGTGATAAAGAGAAACAGCTCAATGACGAAGTAACGACTGCCCTTGTACCGCTGGAGACACTTTTCCATTGGAGGGGGCGAAACTCGAATGAAGCTCACCACTGGTTAAAGAGCAAAGACGCACATGTACGGCTGCTGCGCTTCTTACGTCCTTAGTCATTGTCCATTCGTCATTTGCCCTCCTGAGAATGAAGGTAAGCACAAATGGCGCAACAACTTATAGCCAGTTTACTCGGACCTGCTGACGTTCGCAATGAGTTGCCCAGGTGAAGGGCTGAGAGAAAAGAGAAGCAGAATTCGGCGGGTGAGTAGGTCGATCCGTCATTAACTAGGCTTTTACTTTCTTTCCTTCCTTCGTCCTTCTTCACCCGAGAAGTTTTTAACATGTTGCTACTAAAGGGTTTAGCTGCTTCGTTATTCGGCTTCGGACGTTTGACGACTCGAGGTGAGCTTACTACAATGGCGGGTCTGGTCAGTGCCCAGTGGAGTACGCAGCGAGAGGCCCCAGAGAAGAGGACAGCGAGGACAACCATGAAGAAATCTGACATGAAGGTGTACAAAGAGCGTCTATTGGGCATGCGTGCTCGGTTGCGTGGCGATGTCTCGTCGATGGCCGATGCGGCCCTGGGAAACGAAGGTTCTGAAGCTTCGAGCATGCCAATTCACATGGCCGAGTTGGGCAGCGACAATTTTGAGCAGGAATTCACGCTTAGTCTCCTGGCTACCGAAGAGGACACCTTGGGGATGATCGAGGGGGCTCTGGAGCGAGTCGAGAGCGGTGTCTACGGTGTCTGCTTGGGATGTGAGTCAGTGATTCCTAAAACGCGACTCAACGCGATTCCACACACTCCTAAGTGTGTGAAGTGTGCTTCTCTCCAAGATCAGGACTTGGCCAGTTAAAGTGTGGCACGTTTGATTGTTGAGGTGGACGGCTAACGTTGCTCCAATCGGATTTCTCATGGACGTCGATCTCCGGATTCCGACCAGTCGCGTTGTTTGGTTTTGGTCGCTGGCAGTGCTTGGCTGCTTGACTGATTTGTGGACCAAGCAGATCGTTTTTTCGCGGCCCGATCTTTACCGAGGCAGCGAATGGTGGCTATGGGAAGGCCACCTCGGCATTCAGAAGAGTCTTAACGAAGGTGCCCTTTTCGGAATGGGGCAGGGCATGGTTTGGATGTTTGCCCTTTTTTCTCTTACGGCGGCCGTGGCGATCCCCCTTTGGCTGTTCCGGTATAGGGCGGCACACGATCTATGGCTTACCGTGGCCTTGGGTTGTGTGATGGGTGGCGTCGGAGGGAATCTTTACGACCGTCTGGGATTGCACGGACTGTCCTGGGATTCGTTCGATTCTTCTCGGGCTGGGGAAAAAATCTATGCCGTTCGAGATTTTCTTTTGGTGCAGTGGGATGCCCAGATGGTATGGCCCAATTTTAACATTGCAGACTCACTGCTAGTATTTGGTGCGGGTTTACTGCTAGTACAATCACTCTTCTCGCCTAGAGTTGCGGCCAAGGGTTAATACGGAATTCAGGATATCGATATCGATAATTGGTTTTTCTCCGGCGTTTTACAGAGAAACTCTTAATCTTGCGGCAATGGTTACAGTAAACCCAGTTGTTATTATAGTTTACTGATAGTCAAATAGATCGGCAGGGTAAAACACCTTTGTCGCTACTCTGCCTACATTAAACTAAGTGTAACTGAGTAGGCTTGAGGAAGTACTTTAGACAATCTGCTACGGTTGTCTTTTTTTGTAGAGCCTGAATTGTTGAGTCGTCTCTGACTTTACCGAGAGTCAATGTTGTGAGAGGTAGTGTCAGCCTTCTGTCACTTCAGCAAAGAGAATATGCATTGACATTAAGAGCTTTATTAACCAGACTCGCGATTAGTTGGTTTCTGGGTTGAAACTAATGACCGTTCCGCAGAGGGGAAGTTGTTAGGTGTTCTTCCAAGCCTACTTGAGTCGTTGCGAACCCCTGCAACGATGGAAAGGTGTTTGGGAAAATCAAGAGTAGTGGCAAAGTTGTTTCTATAGACTGGAATCTGTAGGTAGAAAGTCCTTTGTTAGGGGTAATTGTCCAAAAGAGTTCGAGGGTGGGTGTCCACTATATAGTGAATAGAATTATAGTGAATAGAATTTAAGTGGCACCGCGATCTTTTTGGGCGGATAGGTTTTGCAATGCGAATATCGAGAGCGTCAGCGTATTCGATTGGTGCACTGCTACAGTTAGCCGACGCACCAGTCGGAGTCCCTATGCCTTGCAGTCGTTTGGCAAAGGTCGGAGAAATGCCGGAGCGATTTTTGTTACAAGTCCTGCGGAGCCTTGTGAATCACGGCTTGTTGAAATCGACACGCGGTGTGGATGGCGGGTATTCGTTGGCTCGGCCAGCAAGTGAGATCTCTTTACTGCAGGTATTAGAAGCGACCGATGGTCCGTTGGCTGCTGAGCTGCCTCCGCTGGAGTGTATTCCACGAATAGCCCAGATCCACCTTCAAGAGACGTTGCGTCAGGTTACCGCTGATGCTTGCCAGCGGCTGTCGGAAGTGAAACTGACCGATTTGCCAATTCCTAGGCCTGACGAGGAAGTTTCTACCACTGGCGATGTGGTGAACTTGGAGAGCAACGCGGCTTGCGAAGATCGATCACTTCACTGAACGAAGTTGAAGGTCTCCAGTTCGAAAAGAAGTTCTGGGATAGGTACTTACTGAGCCGACGATTTGCTGCCGTGGGGTGAAGCCCCAATATGTGACCCAGGTCGCATCGGACGGACGGCCACGGCAACTCCCATTTCCCACAAGGCCCGTTTTAAGGGGCGAAATTCGTTGAAACTGTCAGTGTAGAGCCAAACCACGACCGGCGGCGATTGCCGTCGATAAGAGTGGAGACGTTCGTATAAGTCGGATCCGGGCAAAAGTGCCTGTTCTACGTTTTGTCCAAGCTTGTCGGAGACCGGAAGAACTTGGGCGTACTGGTCATGGGTGACTCTCTGCAGTTGACCTGCTCTGGGGCCGCCGATTGATCCGGGCGCGTTGCGTTTCGTGATGGTGAATCTCAAACGATAGCCTCCCATTGGGCCAAACGTTTCGACGACTTCATCGCGAGATTGGAGTCGACGTCGAAAATCTTCGACGTGGTTCTGAACCTCTTGCAATAGCTCTTCGAGCGGAACAATCGAAACGAGTCCTTTGTGCATCCGCAAATGGATCGCTTCTCCCTCGATGATTTTAGCCAAAGGCGTGGGCACACATTCAACTTCTTCAATGGTGGGTCGTTCCATGGCGAGGGTAAGCTGCTGCTTGGTCATTTCATCGAGGTCGATTTGGGCCTCGACCAGCTGACGTTGAACGTCAAATTCTTGTTGCCGACGCGAGTCAAGCTTGCTGCGGCGCCGTTCAAGGTCTTCTTCGAGGACCGAACGATGCATTGCCAGTTGCACACGGCGTTGATCGTGAGCTGCCGATTCTTGGTTGATCTTGATGACTCGTATGGCTGTTTCTTCGATCTGGCGTTGCGAGACGATCGCTTGATGGCGGGCTTCGTCGAGCTGCTCGCGAAGTCGGACCAGGTCTGCTTCGCTGGCCGAGTTTTTGATCTCGGCAGGCTGAGATTCTTGAATAGCAGGCTTGGATTGTTGAACCGTGGCTGTTGGATCGGACTTGGCAGCAATCACGCTGTGAGAAGCCCGTACCCCGACAAGCATCACGAGGATGATCAGCACTCCTACGACATTCGCGATCACATCGAGAAACGAATCGTCGTTGGCGTCTTCTTCATGGAATCTATCGTGTCGCATGGTTGTTGTGAGACGTTAGTTGTGCGTAAGGGATAGCCGGTAAATAACTTCAGTGTTTTAGTTAACGTGTTGGCTCAGGTGTTATACAAAATGGAACGTACCTCCGAGGAATTGTGTAACACCTTCGGCGTAAGGATTATTGGGGATCGTGACCCAGGGTGCGCTGTGCGACCCTGGGCTACGGTGTTTAACGCCTTCGGCGTAATCAAATGCCGGAGTTATATATCGGCTGATCCTAAATAACGGGTATTTGCCCACAGTAATTTTTAATCATTTTTTGGTTGGTGGGCACAGCCCACCTTACTTACGACTCATCTCCTTGTTTCTGTTTTCTGTAGTGACACCTCAACGCCACTGTCGTGTAATAGTCGTTCGATTCCACGAGCGGTTCCCTCGGCTTCGGGGCCGATATGGAGTTCCAGCATCGGTCGCCAGTACAAACCGTTGCCTGCGAGGCCCCATTGGTCGACTCTCATTTTCAATGCTTCAACGAATTCGTCAGAGATTTGCTTGGCAGATTGATTGAGAGAAATGACAGAACCAGTGGCCTCAATTCCCTCGGTGGCATGTCGGCTAGGCAACAACGCAATGCGATCCCTTCTGACAACCACTTGGATGGGACGTCGGATCGGCAACGCACCACGGGATTTTTTCGAGATGGCCCAGTTTTCGCCGCGTGTTTCGGCGATGCTCTCTATTTTTTGGTTCGACATGCTCAAGTTGGGCGCATTGTTTGTTGGCCCAGCTGGCGGCGCGGCGGAAGCGGCTCCACCCGAACTGCCGGCGCTGGAAGTTCCGCCAGACGAGCTTCCCCCAGCAGGTTGGCCGGCCGTTTGTGCGAGGCCGCTGGATTCGGTTCCTGCTCCTGAGGTTTGGTTTTCTTCTCCACCAAGACCTTTGCCACCAAGCCCTTCGCCTTCACTTGCGTTTGTCCCTGTGCTTTCGTTCGTCGCCGATAGTTCTGCGAATGCCGTTGATGAATCCGAGCCACCTGTGTTGTTTTGACTATTGGAGCCTTCACCACTTGAATCGCCGCTAAGGGCTCCGTGTTGGAAATCACCAGTGGCTGTTTCTGCCTCGGCAAGCGATTGCCCATTGGCTGCACTGCCGCCTCCGTTGGATTCTCCGCTGGGGGATTGAGCCAAGGCACCAAAATCGTTGGACTCGCTCGACTGGCCGCCAGCTCCATAGCCGTGGGAACCTGAAGTGCCGCCTGCGGCTGTCGAGCTACTTCCTCCCAGGCCGACGCCACGGAATCGACTCGGCGCAGAGCGAACTAAGCGGGACAGTTGTTCTCGAGCGGTAAGTTGTGCGTGGTGTTGGATTTGAGCTAATCGCGGGTCGGGTAAGTCGGGGAATTCGAGGTTCCAATCGCTGTCGACAAACTCGTAGCCAAAGTCGGCGTCCCAAGCTGCCAGTGCCGTGCGGGCTACTTGATACTGGGCAATGCCATCAGGGCGGACAATCAACAACGGATAAGGGTCGGGAGGTTCCGGCTGGCCGGCTTGGGCCGCTTTGGCATTGAGGTATTCACGCGAGGCGCGCAGCGCGGCAGCCAAGGGATTCCCTGGCCAGCCTGGTGCGACGAAGTCACTGCTGGTGAATCGAATGCCTTCGGGTTGAATCGTGACGCCCTCTTTCGAACACTCGATATAGACGGGTCTACGGTAGGTGCCGTTGGGGCCTTTGTAGGGAACGATGGCGTAAGATCGCTGACCCAAATCCGCTTCTTCACGAAGTTGTTCGAGCTGCTCTTCGGTCTCTTTGATCAGCTCTTTAAGATGAGCAAGTTCGCTTTCGGCTTGTTGTTGATCGACGGTTTGATTTTTTTCAGTCGCTTCGAGTTGCTTTACCGCAATGGCTAGCCGGGCCAATTCATGCTCGATTCGTCTGGCATGTTCTTCGAGGTGACTCAACCGAAGCTGTTCTTTTTGAAGCCGTTCTTCTGCTTGCTCACGCAGCTTAGAGAGTTTTTCTTGGTAGGCGTGGGCCTTAGCTAGTTGTTCTGCCAGGGCATCTGCTTTGATGTCGTTGCCTGGGTCATTGCTTTCAATGTTATTGTCTGGGTTATTGTCTGGCAGGGTTTGCGGCTCTTGCAGCGCAATTGGTTCTGATAGCCCGCTTGGCAGAGGCTCGGCAACCTGGGGAGGCTCGGCCTGTTGTGCTGCAACATGCTCGCCAGCACGCTGCGCCAGCACGACCAGCAGCACCAGTAGGGCACCCATTGTGCAAAGCAGGACGGCGAGAAATGGAAACAGGCCGACCGGTTTTGATTCGTTGGTCGTCCGTGGTCTCATGCTGCCTGATTCTGCTCGCGATCTTCCTCGAGCTCAACACTGGTGGTTACGCCAAACGAGGTGCCGAGCTGGGCACCGAGCAGCTGAACCACGGCCGAGAGTCCGGCAGCGGTTTGCTGGAAATCGTGTGAACCGGCCAACGCGTTGAGATTCTTGTTTAGCGCATCTTCGAGATGTTTGATCTGCCCAGTCGCTTCGACGACTCGGAGCAGGATATCGCCTTGCTTGATGAGTTGCTCTTGTTGGGCAACTGTCGAACCGGCGGATTCGACTAGCGCAACTTGCATTTCTTTGAGCAGAGTTTCGCTTTGTTTGATAAGTTTTTCCTGACGCGAAGAGGAAACCAACATTGCTTCGCCTACGGCTGCTTCGACGTCGCCCAAGTGGCGGCGATTTTCTTCTGCCAGTTGGGTTTCTGCTTCGGTGAGTGCCGAAGTATGTTGGACGAGGCCCTCGTTGAGCAGCTCGGCATGGCGGATAAGCGTTTGTTCGAGATCGCCTGCGTGGCGAGTGACTCCTTCGTTGAGTGCTTCGGCGTGTCGGGTGAGTCCTTCGACGACGGAGCTCGAAAGTGCTTCGTCGAGAGTCGAGGCCGTGCTATCGAGAACTTCGGACCACCGCTGTGAGCTTTTCTCGAAAACTTCCTGCAACAGATCGGTTTGCTGTTTGGTATTCGATTCAACAGCTTCGAGCAGCTTTTCAGACATGCGGCGAACGGACGCCAAGTGAGGATCGTTTTCGCTGCCGTATTGACGGAAGCGTCCAATGAGCTCTTGAGAAGCTTTGTCGTCGACGGCTTCGAGCAGGCGATATTCAACGCGTTCGACAATGAACTTGGCGAACAGCAAAACCGTCGAAAGCGAGAGCGCAAGCGCTGTGGTATCAAATGCGACACCTAAGCCAGCAATTACTGCGTCCATCGAGGAACCGACATCGCCCGACAAGTCGAGTTGGGCAATCGCGAGCGCAATACCAATCACGGTTCCCAAGAAACCGAGAATCGGAATCGTCGACACAATAATGCGTAACAAGGCGTAGCTCTGGTGCATTCGCCCATGGTCGGCGTCTTCCAAATATCGTAGGTGTGGTTCAAGCGTATCAGCCGAAGCCTTCGCTTGCACATATTCGAGAGCTTTGCGAAGCCGTCGGACGAGATAGCTGTTTTGCAGCGTACCGGAAATATTGTTCAGACTTGCTAGCAAGCCTTCGGTTTCTTCGACTCTTTGCTCGCCAGCTGGAGTTGCCGGCAGCCGCACGCCTTCGAGCGAGGCATGTTGGAGCGTCAGGCCAAGCCATTTGATGAGCAGTTCGGCCAAGCCGATAAAGAATAGCGCGGTCGCGCAATAGGCGACTGTGTGACCTGCAAAATATCGGTCGAAGAACGAGCCCTCGGCAGCAGCGCGGACGACGAATGCGTAGAACGCAAGCGAAGCCAGACCGCCCCAAACAAAGCCCTGACGAAGTAACCACTCGGAAAATGACGTAACACGTGTCACGGTGAGCATCCTTTCTCACTGCCGACGGTTGAAACGCACGGAGAATTGCCAGCGCACGCCGACCCCCGTCATACCGTCTATCCACACAATCGGCGCAAGCCACAAAGTTTATGAGTGGTTTTGTTAAAAACGATAAGAGGAATGCGTTTTAGGCAGTGGTGCTAGCATTGAGAAATGGCAATCAAGGGTAAACCTCCCCTAATTGACAAACTTTACGAAAGCGGAGAAGTGGGACAGCCGATAACTCAAGAGCTTACAAGAGACAACAACATCAGCAGAAGCGGCGTCCCATTCAATCGCTGACCGCTGAGACGAGTCACCCAGGGGGGTCGCAGCCCGGGCGAACTTTTTCGTCCGGGCTGCATTTGTTTTTGGAAGGTGTCGGGGGCTGGGATTTATTGGGCTAGTGGACGTTGAGCGGCTTGGCTAGATAAAGTGCATTGCCAGCCGCGACGTTGGGTCTCGATTCGGCAAATCCTGCTGCCGAGTAAACTTGTCGGGCTCGATGGTTCTTTTCGTCGACTTCAAGAGTCACTTTGCAGCAACCGAGTTCATGGGCTTTCTGCTCAACTGCTTCCAAGAGCAGCCGACCGATGCCGCGGCCTTGGTACTCGGCAGTAACTGCCAGATCGTGGATGTTGATCAGCGGCCGTGCGGCAAACGTCGAAAAACCAAGGAAGCAAACCGCAATGCCTATCGCGGTATCTTGTTCGAAAGCCAGAAACACGATCGTCGTAGGATGCTGCTGAAGGCCAGGAATCAAATCGCGTTGAACCTCTGCCGTGAGAGGTTTGCCATGGATCATGGGAATCTGAGCATACTCGTTGACCAATTTTACCACGGCACGCTGATGCTCGGGGTCGTTCAAATCGGCTTCGTAGACTTGAGGATTTGGCATGCGAAGCTAAGAAAATGAAATAAGCAGGGGCGATTGAATTGCTAGGTCAGCGATCGTTTTGGCCGGAGAGCTGTCGGTCAGAAATCACTGTGGCAAGGGAGAAGATTCTCCATCTGCAACAGGGTTCTGGTTGCCAATTTGGATTACGGCGGGAGCTTTTATGATTTGGTGTCCCGACTTTGCCTGACTTCGACTTATGTTTTCCATGAGCTTTTGATGATCGCCATCGCAATCAGACAGCATTTTTTCTCGCACTGAGTGAATTTCCGCAACCACGGGATCTTCGTAGATTGGCTTAGACATTTCCGGAAAACTCCTCTGGCGTAACGAGCAAAGGTGGCGAATAGCCCAAGCTCGATAGCAGGCGATAGACTTTTGGAATAGTATCTGCATTCGCAATATGTTTGCAGTTCCATGTCAATAGATAGTCTACTCGATGGACAGTAGCAATTGCTACATGTTCGGCATCCGCAAACGCTTTTTTGGGCAATAAATTGGCAGTCAGAAGTGCTTCAGCGATCGGGTTAATACGCGGATCTACCGCATCGAGAAGTGGAATGCCTTCAAGCAAGCGGAGACGTTCCTCTGACGCCTCCTGGTCCCCTGCTCCTGCTTCGTCAAGCACAAGTTGAGAAGTGACCAACTGATATTTTTCGAGGCGAGCGTGCCACAAATCGCGAGTGAGTTTCTGGCGAGCCTGAAATATCACCGACTCAAGCGAACGAGCGGTGAGATAACCAATGATTGACGTTTCAATATAGATGGTAGCCATGTCGGGGAGTCGATACTCCTAGCTAAGGCGTATAAGTTGCAAAGCAACGGGGAGTTTCCCAGAGGCGGACTTCTACGATCGGCACGTCTTCGGAATGGGTACCTTCGAAAATTAGCTTGGCGATATTCTCGGCGGTTGGGTTGTCGTCGATCAGGTAGAGGGGTTCGCCCATGTCTTGCAGGATCGGTACGACAGGATCGGCGCGGTTGAGAATCATCCGGTGGTCGAGGTTTTCGTCGATCCAGGTGCTGACGGCGTGTTTGATGTCGGCGAAGTCGAGCACCATGCCTCGATCGTCGAGTTGAGGGCCTTCGATCGAAATGACCGCCCGACCGTTATGCCCGTGCAAGTGGCGGCATTTGCCGTCGTAGTTCAGTAGCCGATGGCCGTAGCAAAAATCGATTTCTCGGGTGACGCGAAACATGGTTGGGAAAATTCCTTGCAGGAGTAGTCGAGGTTAGCTGAATGCCGAGAGCTGAGAGCTGAGAGCATAATTGGTTGGATCTCCGCTAGGCAATGATTGCATGCTTTCTTTGCGCTCGGCACACTTGTTGCAGACGCCGCAATGGTGGCCGTCTTGTGGGGCGAGGCACGAAAAAGTTAATTCTAGCGGCAAGTCGGCGCCAAGTTCGAGGACTTCGGATTTACTTAGTTGGGCAAAGGGGCTGAGAATTTGAACGTCGGCGTCTGTCGCGGTTGAGAGAGAGTCGGCAAACTGCCTGAAAAATTGTGGCGTGGCGTCGTCGAATGGATTGCACTCGAGCGTTGCCAGGGCCAGTTGCGAGATTTTGTGCATCGAACACCACAGCATGGCTTTGACTAAGAGCAACGGATTGCGTCCCCAGAGATAGACGGCTTCGTCGGGAGTGGTTTCGTCGGGCACCTCGCGACCGGTCATGCTCCAGTGCTCGCCGTAGAGATCGGCTAGCGGGACGGCTAGCTCGACGAGTGGTTCGATTGCGTTGTTGCCGAGTGCGGCGAGGAATTGCTTGAGAGCCCTTTGTTCGGCGGCTTGCCAAATGCAACCGGTCGCGATCGTGATGGGCTGAATTCGATGCCCTTGCTCAAGTAAATGCCCCGCCAAGATCGCGCTGTCCAAGCCGCCGCTCATCAAGAGTGCTGTGATTTCGGTGGTCGGGGAGTGGCGAGTCATAAGCAGGATACTGCGGCACTGGATAGTCGAAGGAAATCCAAAACGGATCGTTCAGCCTATCAGAATAGCCTCAGATTTCAATCGAGGAGGATTCTGACGCCTCCCTTACTTTCCTCTTGCAGTTGGTTGCAGCCCATCCGATAGTAGTTGTTTGCAGATTGGTGTTCCGATTTCCACTCAACCCCCGCAGTACCCACATGAGCCGATTCGCCCAACGTCGAGACAAGATTCGCCGCCAGTTTGCCAAGCAGAAGGTCGATGCCTTGTTGGTGACGAATTTTACGAACGTCGCTTATCTCACCGGTTTTTCGGGAGACGATAGCTATCTGCTGGTCACGAAAGACAAGGACTATGTCGTCAGTGATGAGCGATATACTACCCAGCTGGGCGAGGAATGTGCCGATTTGGAACTCTGCATCCGTGGCCCAGGCAAAAAGATGTTGCCGTTTGTATCTCGCTTGCTGGCAAAGCAGAAAATAGGTCCGTTGGCCGTCGAGGCCGAATCGATGACCGTTGCATTTCATGCAGCACTGTCTGAGGTGGCAAAAAGTTGCGATTTGGTTCCCGTAGGTGGGTTGGTCGAAACGCTGCGGATGATCAAAGACAAAGACGAAATCGCACGCACGCGGGTAGCCTGCGATCAGGCCCGCCGGGCATTCGAGGTCGTTCGAGCGACCTTGATACCCGAGATGACCGAGTTGCAGGTGGCAGCCGACTTGGAATATCAGGCACGTCGGTTTGGGGGGATAAGCATGAGTTTTCCGTCGATTGTGGCCGTGGGGGCTCGATCGGCTCTGCCCCATGCCAGCCCGACAACCCAGCGGATTGGGGCTGCCGATTTCACGCTGATCGACTGGGGAGTGAACGAAGGGCTGTATGTGAGCGACTTGACTCGGATTTTGGTGACAGGTAAAATCTCGCCCAAACTACGCAAAGTTTATGGCATTGTTCTCAAGGCCCAATTGGCTGCGATCAAGGCGATTCGGCCCGGCGTGACGTGCGAGGCGGTCGATAGCATTGCTCGGGGAATCATCAGTAAGGCAGGTTTCGGCAAACAATTTGGTCACGGCTTGGGACATGGAACCGGTTTGGATATCCATGAAGCGCCGCGGCTTAGCCAAGGCCAGACGACGAAACTTGTTGCGGGAATGATCGTAACCGTCGAACCGGGGATTTACCTTCCAGGATGGGGCGGTGTGCGAATCGAAGACGATATATTAGTGACACGCACCGGACATGAAGTGCTGACTTCCGTGCCGAAGCAATTGGAAGAGTGCCTTGTCGGTTGAGTGACTGAATAATAATTTATGCGATCAGCGAGACAACCTCGTGGATCGCACCATTGGGAGAGACTTGATGGCTAGCAATGGCGGCTCAGGGGCAGGCGATGTCTTCGACGTTCGTAAGATACGTCGCCTTGTGGAACTGATGAACGAACACGATTTGGGCGAAGTCGACCTTCGCCAGGGCGACCAGCGCATTCGCTTGCGCCGCGGCCAAGAGCCGGTCGTCACGATGGCTGCCCCGCCGGTGGCGGCGCAGCCAGCGCCAGCTGCGCCAGCCGCAGCTGCTCCAGTTGCCGCTGCCGATTCTTCTGCCCCGCCAGCAGAAGATCCCAACGCAACTTACATCGCAAGTCCGATGGTTGGCACTTTCTATGGTTCCTCGAATCCTGAAGAGCCACCTTTTGTGAAGGTTGGCGACCAAGTGGGCCCCGACTCGGTGGTGTGCATCTTGGAAGCGATGAAAGTTTTCAACGAGATCCCTGCCGAGTGTTCAGGAAGCATTGCCGCGATACTCGTCGAGAACGGCGACGCAATCGAATACGGCCAGAAACTGTTTAAGATACAAACCAATTAATTCCAGATCGGAACGAACTGCGAGTTGCGAGCAATTTGTAACTCGCAACTCGTAACCCACGACTCTCCTATGTACCAAAGAATCCTTGTTGCTAATCGTGGTGAGATCGCGCTGCGGATTTTCCGTGCTTGTCGCGAGTTGGGCATCGAATCGGTCGCTATTTATAGCGAAGCCGATCGGGGCTCACACTACCTAGAACTTGCCGACGAAGCGTATTGCGTTGGCCCCGCCAGGCCGACCGACAGCTACTTGCGGATCGCCAATGTGATTAGTGCCGCCGAGGTGGGCAATGTGCAAGCGATTCATCCAGGCTACGGTTTTTTGGCAGAAAATGCCCATTTCAACGAGGTTTGCCGCAGCTGCAAGATCGATTTCATCGGTCCGAGCCCCGAAGCCATGGCCAAGTTGGGAGACAAAAATGAGGCTCGCAAAATGGCCCGTCAGGCCAAGGTGCCGGTCGTGCCGGGTAGCGAGGGTCTGGTCGAAAGTGCGGACGAGGCGTTACGTTTTGCCCATGAAGTTGGTTTCCCTGTGCTGATCAAAGCGGTTGCTGGCGGCGGTGGCAAAGGGATGCGCGTCGCGGCGAACGACCTTGCCCTCAAGACCGCACTTCAGCAAGCCCGATCCGAAGCCGAGGCGGCGTTTGGCAATGGCGATGTTTATCTCGAAAAATACGTCGAACAGCCTCGCCATGTCGAAGTCCAAGTGTTGGCCGATCATCATGGAAACGTGATTCACTTGTGGGAACGCGATTGTAGCGTTCAGCGTCGGCATCAGAAGCTGATCGAAGAAAGCCCCAGTACCTCGATCAATCAAAAAACCCGCGACGCAATGTGTGAAGCTGCCAAGCGGATGATCCAGCAGGCTGAATACACCAATGCTGCTACGGTAGAATTTATCGTCGACAAAGACGGGAAATACTATTTCATCGAGGTCAATGCTCGCATCCAAGTCGAGCATCCGGTCACCGAGATGGTCACAGGCATCGACTTGATCAAGCAGCAGATTCTGATCGCGGGTGGCGAAAAGCTGAGCATTCGCCAGAAGGATGTGAAGCAAATGGGCTGTGCGATCGAATGTCGGATCAATGCCGAGAACCCCGATAAGAATTTTCAGCCTTCGCCAGGCAAGATCGAGCGACTCATTGTCCCAGGCGGATTTGGAGTGCGATTTGAATCTCATGCCCATAGCGGGTATGTGGTTCCGCCTTATTACGATTCGATGATTGGCAAGTTGATCGTCCATCAGCCCACTCGAGAAGAGGCGATTAGCACAATGAAACGGGCCTTGGCCGAGCTGAGTATTGAGGGTATATACACCACAAAGTCGCTCCATCAAGAAATCCTGAATCACAGCGCTTTCGTCGAAGGCAACATCGATACGACGTTCGTCGAGCGGACGCTTTCGGTCTGAGGAATGTTTTTTTCGAGAGAGTAGCCGCCGGCGGAAGCCGATGGTTGCGACTGAAAAAACCGACGGCTTCCGCCGACGGCTGTTGCGGTTTCTTCTGACTTTGGGAGCATCACCAATAAAATGGAGCACTCGGTTCCTGTGGAAGAAAAAATCTCTACAATGAGAGGTTCGATGCTTCCCAGCGGGCTCTCGGCATGGAAATTCCTTCTGCGGGGCCCTCTTTATCACCACGGACTTTGAAACATGGCTGACAATACACTTTCTCGACCTACCAAGATGCCCAGCGATTTTCGTCGCGTGGCGATCCTTTTTGCCGGCGGGCCTGCCCCGGCGGCGAATGCGGTAATTTCGGCGGCTGCGACTTCGTTTCTCCGCAACGACATTGAGGTCGTGGGCATCAAGCATGGCTATTCGCAGTTAATTGATTTTGATTCCAAGAACCCTCTGGAAGAGGGCCGCGATTACGTCACGATGGATCACAGGATGCTCCGCCGGACGCGAAATTCGCAGGGCATCATGATCGGGACCGCGCGAGCCAATCCGGGCAAGCAGATTTCGCATCCTTCGCACTTGGCCGACGAGGAGCGGAGCGCTCCGCTGAAGCGAGTTTACGAAGCCTTGCGATCGATCGGCGTCGACCTGCTGATTTCGATCGGCGGGGACGACACGCTGAAGACAGCCAACAAATTGAAGTTGTACCAAGAGCGATTGCCACTGGAGGCGCATCGGATCCCGGTCGTCCATCTGCCGAAAACCATCGACAACGATTATCGAGGCATCGATTTTACGTTTGGCTATTTTACGGCTGTCGACTTTTTGGCCAAGGAAGTACGCAATCTGCTGGCCGATGCCGAGGCCAACCGAAGTTATTTTCTTTGCGAATCGATGGGGCGTAGCGCAGGTTGGCTGGCCTATGGTGTAGCGATCGCCGGCGAAGCGAGTCTTGTGGTCAGCGTCGAGGATATTATCGGCAAGTTCCGCAAGGAAGAGGAAACCATCAATCCGAAGACGGGTGAAAAAACCATTCGCCCAGTAATGGATATGAACGAAGTGATTCCGCGGATCGTCGCCACGATTACCACGCGTGAACGAGAGGGCAAAGAATATGGCGTGATCGTCATCGCCGAAGGACTCGCCGAGTTCTTGCCGAGCAGCTATCTCGAAGGCGTCAATCGCGACGAGCATGGCCATATCAACATCACGGCCGTCAATCTGCACAATGTCTTTGCAGGGCTAATTGCCGACGAATACCATCGTCAGACGGGCCGGCATCGGAAGATCAATGCCCTGCAGATCGGCTATGAAGCCCGTTGTGCCAAGCCTCATGCCTTTGACGTGATGCTCGGCAGCCAACTCGGAGTGGGAGCTTATCGGGCGCTTGTCGAAGAGCGACTCAACGGCGTGATGGTCTCGGTTTCAGGTCAGCTCCAGCTGGAGTACGTCCCGTTCGACGACTTGGTCGATCCTGAAACATTGGTCACCGTGGTTCGCTATATCGAACCCGATAGCGATTTCCAGCGGCTGACGCGATTCTTGGAAACCTATGTCGATAGTTGAGAGTTTTGAGTCGCGAGTTACGAGTCTCCAGTTCGCTAACTATCGAGAGTTCCCTTGGTGCTCGGCACGCCCGTCATACGAGGATCTGACTCGACGGCCATGCGTATCGCCCGGGCGGCACCTTTGAAGACCGCTTCGGCGATGTGGTGGCTGTTGCGTCCGTAGTGAAGCATCACGTGCAGGTTGCACAGCGAGTTAGCTGCGGTTGATTGCCAAAAGTCTTCGAGCAGCTCGCTGTCGAAGTCGCCGATCTTGGCGGCTGGCACCGGGGCATTGTAGGCCAGCATATAGCGTCCGCTAAAGTCGACCGCGACCGTGACCAGGGTTTCTTCCATCGGCAACGTAAAATGTCCGTAGCGCCGAATGCCACGCTTGTCGCCCAAGGCTTTGCGTAGCGCTTGGCCCAGGCAGATGCCGGTATCTTCGACGGTATGATGCTGGTCGACGTGCAGATCGCCATTGGCACGGATCTTCAGATCGATTCCCGCGTGTTTGGCAAACAGATCGAGCATGTGGTCGAGAAAACCGACGCCCGTTTTGACGTCCGACTTTCCGCTGCCGTCGAGCTCCAGCTCCAGTTCAATCTGAGTTTCAGCCGTCTTGCGATGGATGATTGCTTTGCGAGTCATGATTTTTCGTCCGGCTTTCCGCTTTCCACTCTCGGCTTTGGTCCCTCCATTCTACCACGGACACCGTTTCGCGACGACTAGTTCGACCGCGTTCTCGCCGGGCGTTAAAGCAACCTTTTGCACCCCAATCGGTCTGTTTGATACAATCGGCTTGGGCGGCATCGTTTTGCTGCCAATTCGTATCATCCGTTTTTACAGACCAGGAGGACTTCGCGATGCCGCCGATGAAATCTCCCTCGCATCATGAGCCGCCCGCAGGCCTGGAAGACAGCATCACTCTGACCCATCTGGCGCGGCGTTGGAAAGTCTCGCGCCGCGAGATCCGCCGGTTGCTACAAATCGGAGAGCTGCCGTTCGTGCAAGTCGAGGGGCAGATTCGCGTGCCGGTCGATGCGGTGCGGGCTATGGAGAGTGCCGAACAGTCGAATTCCGCGACGCAAAGCTCAAAAGCAAAAGGCCAATAAGCGGACACGCGATCTCGGCAGCCACGAGCATGTGTCGCAATAGGGTGTAGGATTCGCTTGGCCCTGAACTCACAATTCGCTCAACACGCTGCTGTAGCTCGTCTCGTTCAGATTTGCTGAGTGGCCGCAATTGCATTTCGGTAAGTACCTCGTAGTAGTTGAACGCAAAACGACTGGTTGATTTCCTTGGCAGAAACGATCCGCCTAGGAATTGGTATTCGGTATCCGATCTCGATTCCCGTTCTCCGGATTTCTGGGTGGAAAAATGGTTGATCGACCAGCCTGAGGCAGGGTCCACTGTGATTCGATTTTCAGTTTTTTGGGGATCGTCTTCTGGTTGCCATGTGAAGGAGATGCTCCAAGGTTCATCGCTGCCGTCCTTGGGGCGAATCAGTTCGGTAATAGTACAAGTCCTCGATCGCAAAGTGTTTTTCTCCAGGGGAAGCAGATCTGCGGGATCACGAAAGCGATGATAGAGAGTCATCAATTGGATCGCCTCAGAACGGATTTTTCGAAAAGCATGGTGATCTCTTACCCAGCCGGCGACAACTCCTTGTTCGTCTCGTTCGAGGTCGGCACAACGCTCTTTTGTGGCCATGAGGAATCGGCTGTTATTGGTGGACAAATTTTCGTGAATCCAAAAATCTTGCCCGGCAAAGCATGCGAGAAACTCAAAGTGTTCCTTTTCGTCGGGGGTGTCTATTTTCTCGTCGAGGAAGGTTCGATCTAGCTCAATTAAGAAGGCCAAATCGGTAGGCAGCGGCTTGACATCCTTGGTCGAATTCTTGTAACCCTCGACAAACGCTTGCCAATCGGCAGGATCTACCGAGGTAGCAAACTCTACTTTTTCTCCTGTTTCTTTCAGACCCTTGTCGGTCGACTGCTCAGGATTTTTTTCCTCGATGAGTCGGGCTTCCGAGTCGATCCACTCCCAAAAGTCGCTTTCGACAGTTTCCCAGGAGTCTCCGAGGATCGTTTGGCAATCTGGGTGAAAAGTTTCGAGACGGACGCCTTGGTAGAGCTTCAAAAACGTCTCGGCCCCGTAGTGTTCTATCAGATAGTGAACCAGTGGCCCTCCCTGCCAGTAGACTGGGCCGCTGGCTTTGCCATACCACTGGGGTCCCACAAGTTCTTGCAACGAATACGTTTGTCTGTTTTTTTGTTTTTTTGCAAGCTGACTAATTTGGTGGTCCCGATCGGAGGATTGGCTTTCTGCCCATCCTTCGATGAGAACAAAGGGTGGTTCATGATCTGGGCCAGCAAGAGCTGAGATGAGTGTGTGCGCAATTTCGTGCCGGTCAAGATGTCCTATTTCAGCGGGCTTCTTATCCTCCCCGCAAAGCGCCCAAAGTAGGACCGCTTGATGATCTTGGCCAAAAAGAGGGCCCCGGACCCAAGGGAACTCGCAATCAGGGACAGGCTGGTGGAGAAGTTTTGCCATTGCTCGGATGTGGGCATCCATTTCGGCAACGAGCAGAATCGTGTTCGGAATTTGCCCCGCATCCATCAGTAATGCATGTTGACCATGAGTCCACCTCGGATACCGCCATCTCGCTTGAAGATCGAAAACCGACGAAGCCCAGGTTGCTGCGATACTCGAGGCAGTATTCATAGCGAGAGGAGCCCGAATGTTTGCCACGATGGTGAGTTGAGCAAGATAGACGCCGACCCAGACTAATGGCGTGGCACCAACGAGCAACCAACCGATCACACGCAACCGGCAAGGCCCCTGCATGACGCGATGGAGGGCGGCAATCGTAAGAGCACCCATCGGCACCGATATCGAGGCAAAGCTTATCGATGCCCAAATGGCGTGGGGTCGGAGATTTCCAACTCGCCAGAAAACAAAGAACATGACAATCGACGCCAAGACAGCAAGCCAGACGAGAAATGTCAGAATTGCAAATCGGCGCACTGAAGTAATCTCCTACGGTTTAGAGCAAGTCACTTTTTTTCGAGAGTCAAGTCACTTTTTTTCGAGAGTGACGTGGGATACCAAGATTGCGTAGCGTAGCTTAGTCATCCAGAGGGAGCCTTGGCGACTGATGGATCTCTGTCAAGGTACGACGTAGATTCTTCAGTCGCTTAGGCTTCCTCAGAATGACCTAGTACGGGAATCTTCACGGATAAAAGTAAGTAGTTCTAAAACGGCATTCTGCATTCATCGTGTCGAGAGTTTAGCAAAACATGTAGCTCTGACGAAGCCTCTAGAGTTTCCAATCAGGAACTCTCGCCCTTACTAGTTCGGTCAGCTTTAGCAGTGTCGGCACGTCGAGTTGCTCGGTTCGTGCATCGGGCTTGAAATCCATTTCGGCGAGGATCTCGTCGACTTGCTCTTTGGTTTGATGGCCCTTGAGTGCTGCCACGACGTTAGCACGCAGAAATTTGCGGCGGTGGATGAAGATCGTTTTCACGAACTGGTGGAAGAATCGCAGGTCAGCGACGGCTGCTCTTTTTGCTTCGTTGGTGACAATTCGTACGATCGCGGATTGGACCTTCGGGGGTGGCCAAAAAACTCCGGGTGGCATGATGCGAACGATTTCGGAATCGGCTTGGCATTGCATCCAGGCGCTCAACGCTCCGTAGTCTTTCGAGTTGGGCTCGGCCACGATGCGGTCGCCGAGTTCCTTTTGGATCGTGGCGACCATCGTATGCGGGGTGTACGGACAGGAGAGCAGATTCGAAAGGATTGGCGTAGCAATGTTGTACGGTAGATTGGCCACCAGCTTTAGACGACGGCCAGGGGCCTCGGCTAGCTTTTCGCCAATGGCTTCGAGCACAGCCGGATTGAAATTATTTTTGTTCTTCAGGGCATCCTGTTTTAGCATCGTGACGTGGTCGTATTCGAATAGCAACTCGCTGGCGAGCTCGAACAGATGACCATCGATCTCGACCGTTACGACGGCACCTGCCTTCTGGGCCATCAACGTGGTCAGCGCGCCGGTGCCGGTGCCGATTTCTAGCACGACATCGTCTTTGGTCAGTTCGGCTGCGTCGACGATCACCTGCTGGAGGTTGAGGTCGATCAGAAAATTCTGCCCGTGGCGAGTCGCGGGCTGAATGCCCATTTCGCGAAATCGCTGCAAAAGGAATTTTTTGGTCTGTCGCAACTCAGGCGGCAACAGGCCCGGCGAGGGTTTTGGTGAGTTGTCGGGTCGGGGCATAGGGGGGAGATGTGAGTTGTTAGGCGCTGGGCGCTAGTTTTTATGCAGCAAACTTAATCGGGAAGGTGACTATTTTGACAGTTCCAGCGCAGAATAACTAGCGCCTAGCGTCTCAAAACTCGCGTCTCGCAACTCACAACCCGCATCTCAGCTGTCGTTCGACATACTTGGCCAAGACATCGGTCTCAAGGTTTACCCGATCGCCTACCTGTTTGGAGCCAAGCGTCGTGACATGCAGGGTGTGGGGGATCAGAGCGACGCTAAAACGTTCGTCCTCGACGTCGACCAGCGTCAAGCTTACGCCTTCGATGGCGATCGAGCCCTTGCTGGCCAGTTGCCGGGAAAGCTCTTTGGGCAGGTTGATCCAGAAGGTCGACCACTCGGCATCGTCTTGCCGACTGTCAACCGTGCCGACGGCGTCGATGTGTCCGGTCACGAGATGGCCGCCCAAAGCGTCGCCGACCTTGAGCGAGGTCTCGATATTCACATGATCACCGACGCTGAGCTGCCCAAACGTGGTTCGCTGCATCGTCTCGGGGCCGGCCTCGAAGGCCAAGCAATCTTCGTCGACCGTGACAACCGTCAGGCAGCAGCCGTTGATCGCAATACTATCGCCAACCGTGGCGCTAGGGGCGTGGAGCGGATCTTCGATTACCAGACGCACGCCGGGCTCTTGCGGAATGATCTCGCGGACTTTTGCTAAGTTTTGAACTAGGCCAGTAAACATGTTTTGGTAGGAGCTGGAGACTAGGGGCTAGGAACAATAATGTGTCATTCTGAGGGAGCCCTGGCGACCGAAGAATCTACGTGGTTAGCAGAGATCCTTCGGTCGCTGAGGCTCTCTCAGGATGACTAGAAATGAACAAAATCAGTAAGTTGTTTTCAACTGATACTAATTGCTAACGACTCGCTCTCTCGACCGAGCCAACGTCCAGCCATGGCGGATTGCTGGAATGGTTGTGTACGCACAGCACAGAATTGGGATCGCGTACCAGCGCACGGTCAGTAGAACCATGATCGTAAATACGATGACCACCACGTGTGAGAAGCTTTTTCGGCCTCGTAGCAATTGAGTAAACGCGTGAGGGTAGGGCACTCGCGAGACCATCAGCAGGGCGACCGCGATGGCAAACAATGGCAACGTGCGTTGGAGCCACCAATCGTAGCCAGCGAAACTTTCGAAGTTGATTTCCTTGCGCAAAGTGTAGGAGAGCATGGCGGTGCTGGCGATCACCGCAGCAGCAGCAGGGGAGGGGAGACCTGAAAAGACCCCAAGGTCTGATTCGTCGGTTTCGACATTATATCGAGCCAGCCGCAACACGGCGCAACAGGCATACAAGGCCGCGATCGCCCAAACGGCTTCGCTGTGTAAGCTAGTAAATTGCGGGCACATTTTCACCAGCAAAATGGCTGGTGCGACGCCAAACGAGACCGCATCGCACAAGCTGTCGAGCTGGCCGCCAAAATCGCTGGTCGTGCGCGTGATTCGTGCCACATGTCCGTCGAAGGTGTCGAAGAGCATCGCTAAGAAAATGAGTGCGCCGCAGAGCATCAAGTTATGTGTGGGATCGACACTGGCGATGATTTCTCGCGCCGAACCAAGTAGCGGTGAAGGTTCCATCGCGTCGAGGCCCGGCTTGGCAATTCGTGAAGCGACGACGATCGCAAAAAATCCGCAGACAAGATTGCCGAGCGTAAACAGCGTCGGCAAAACAGCAATGGCGCGAATTGGTTTCATAGGGGGAAGACGTTAGGTGTTGGTCGTTGGTCGTTAGTCGTTCGGTAGCGAGCCATTATTGTGCTGCCTGCCTTTATCTTTTGGGCAACTTCGATGTCGACTTCGACGCTGTCGCGGGGCAGGATCAGCTCGGTCCGTGAGCCTAGCTTGATCATACCAAATTTCTCGCCGCGCTGGACTGTTTGCCCAGGTTTCAGTACGCAAACAATCCGGCGAGCAATCAGCCCCGAGATGGCTCTGACAGCAAAACGTTGCCCAGAGGGCTCTTCCAGGCCTATCCAAAGATACTCGTTTCGTAGGGCACTCTCGGGATTCAACGCATTGAGAAACTCGCCCGGCTTGTAGAACATCTCGACGACTGTGGCCTCGCGAGGCGAACGGTTGATATGGACGTTGAAGATCGAGAGGAAGATGCCGATTCGGATGGCTGGGCCGTCTAGGAAATCGTAATGGTCTAGCTCGGTGATTTCAGCAAT
>JAJRUA010000207.1 GCA_024278035.1 Planctomycetota bacterium
AAAAAATCCGCACCTTCGACCAACTCCTTGCTTGTCACGGCAGTGGCCACGGCTGCGAAGTCTGCAAGCCAACCGTCTCGTCGATCCTCGCTTCACTTTGGAACGAAACGATTGCCGGTTCGGCTCATCACACGCTCCAAGACACGAACGACCGATTCTTGGCCAACACACAACGAGGCGGGCTGTACTCGGTCGTTCCCCGCATCCCCGGCGGAGAGATCACGCCCGACAAGCTAATCGTGATTGGCAACGTCGCCAAGAAATATGGACTTTACACCAAAATCACCGGCGGGCAACGCGTCGATCTCTTCGGCGCACAACTCCATCAACTCCCCACGATTTGGGAAGAGTTGATCGACGCCGGTTTCGAGAGTGGTCACGCCTATGGCAAGTCCGTACGTACGGTGAAGAGCTGCGTCGGTGCGACTTGGTGCCGCTACGGCGTACAAGATAGCGTACGGTTTGCCATTGAAATAGAAGAACGCTACCGAGGCATTCGGGCTCCGCACAAAATTAAATTCGCCGTTTCCGGCTGCGTACGAGAATGCGCCGAGGCCCAGTGTAAAGACGTTGGCCTTATCGCTACGGAGCATGGCTACAATCTTTATGTTTGCGGTAACGGGGGTGCCAAGCCTCGCCATGCCGATCTCTTGGCGACCGACCTCGACGAACCAACCGCTCTCAAGTACATCGACCGCTTTCTGATGTACTACATCTTCACCGCCGACAAACTCCACCGGACAGCGACTTGGCTCGAACAACTCGATGGCGGGTTAAGGCATATCAAGGACGTGGTGATTCACGACAAACTCGGTTTGTGCAACGAGCTGGAAGAACGCATGCAGCACTTAGTCGATACCTACCAATGCGAATGGAAGGCCGTTGTCGATGACCCTGAGAAACGCAAGCTTTACCGACAGTTTGTCAACACCGACGCAACCGAAGCAAGCATCGAGTTCGTCGATGAACGGGGCCAACAGCGTCCTGCCGATTGGCCACAAGAAGGCGAACGACTGCCGATCCATCTCCCCGAGACAAGCAATCCCAATTTGGCCAAAAACGGCGATGCTCCCAAGCCCCAATGGCACGCTGTGGGCAATGTCGATGATTTCCCCAGTGATGGCGGAGCGACCATCAAGTACGGGGACGTGCAAATTGCCGTCTTCAACTTCGCTAGCCGAGGCGAGTGGTACGCTTGCCAAAACATGTGCCCCCACAAAAACGCATTTGTCCTCTCCCGAGGCATCCTCGGCAACATGGGCGACACACCAAAAATCGCTTGCCCTTTGCATAAAAAACCGTTCTCTTTAGAAACGGGCGAGAGCCTTTCCGGAGAAGACTTTTCCGTGAAAGTTTTCCCTGTGAAGATCGAGGGTGATACCGTCTTGGTAAAGTTGCCGTTAAAGCATCAACTCAATGCTTTGCTCGCCACCAAACTCCACATCATCGGCCAAGAAAGCTGCACCGCCTGTGCCTTGTAAGCAACCAACAGCGAAGGCGAGGCAATGTACAGGGCGATTGCGAAGCCCGATGGGGTGGACAGGCAAATCCTTCCGAACCTATTGCCACGGTTGGCTTTAGGTATTTGCACCACGACAAAACGAAAGAACGAGGAGAACAGCAAAGTCTTTTTCTACGGAAAAAACGCGAGCCACCGAGATCACAGAGAAACCTTGCATTTCAATACCTCGGAGTCCTCTGCGTTCTCTGCGGATAAAAACGGAATCGGTTATTTCTTCGACTTTATCGTTCTCCTGAGGGACCTTCTTTTCCTTCCCCCTTCGATTCTTTCGGGCCGCTGTCCCCGCCGAGGCACGTGGCCTACAATCACTCCCATGCCGGTTATTGAACTACGCGGGCTGAGAAAGTCCTATCACGTCTATCAGAAACAGGAGGGGCTGCTCGCCTCGGTTCGGGGGCTCTTTCATCGTGAGTACCGAGAGGTGGAGGCGGTGAAGGGAATCGATCTGGAGGTTGAAAAGGGGGAGTTTGTCGCTTTCCTGGGGCCCAACGGAGCAGGCAAAACGACGACGCTCAAACTGCTCTCCGGCGTCATCAGCCCGACCGCCGGCGAGGCGACCGTCATGGGGTTCGTCCCCTGGGAACGGGCGAACGAGTACCGCCGCCGGTTTGCCCTGGTCATGGGCCAAAAAAACCAGCTTTGGTGGGATTTGCCCGCCGCCGAGTCGTTTCGTTTGCACCAACAAATCTATCGGCTTGATCCTGCCGACTTCGACCGTACGCGCGACGAGCTGACCGACTTGCTCGAAGTCTCAAAGTTGCTCAACCAACCGGTACGCGAGCTATCGTTGGGTGAGCGGATGAAGATGGAACTGATCGCCGCGCTATTGCACAAGCCAGAGGTGCTTTTTCTCGATGAGCCGACGATTGGTCTCGATGTCATTGCTCAGCACAATATCCAAAAATTCCTGAAACACTATCAGGAAGAACAGGGCGTCACGATTCTACTTACGAGCCATTACATGAAGGACATCGCCGCCTTGTGCCAGCGGGTGGTCATCATCGCTCAGGGTGAGAAAATGTACGATGGTTCGCTCACCGGGATTGTCGATCGCTTCAGCGGCCACAAAGTGCTGACGCTCCAGTTCACCGACGAGCCGATGCCCACAGACCTTGCCCGGTTTGGCGAAGTGCTCGACGTTGCCCCACCCAAAATCAAGCTCAAAATCGAAAGAGAAAAAATCGCCGAGGTACTCGCCTCGGTGCTTGACAGCTACGCCATTGCCGACGTGAGTGTCGAAGACCCCCCGCTAGAAGAAGTCATCGCCGAAATGTTCGCTGAAGTTTCTAGCTGAGAGCGAGAGGCATAGGAAACCACGAAGCACACAAAGGGAGAAAGGAAGGGACTACCGCTAATTACGCGCTGATTTTGGTACCTTTTAGCGGCTTCCTTGTGTCCTTCGTCGCTCTGTGGTTCTGCCTTTTGCTCAAAAGAACCATGCCAACGTGTCCGTTCCGTCAAACGCATCTTCTCCTCGCTAGCACGGCGCGTCAAGCTCATGGTCTTCATCTTTGAGGACCGAAGCGATGGCGAACAAGCAGCGAGATTTGGTGAAAGAGGCACGTTGGCGAGAGACGCTTGAACGCGTCGTCAGCGGACCCTACCCGCTGACCCCTTTTTCCTCCTAAAGACCTTTTGTGCTACTACTTCAATAGCTGGCTGGAGGTTACAGTACCAGTGTCTAAATCTATCGCATATTCCACGCCATCGAAGTTGTATCCAAGTAATTTATTTTCTTTATCAAAGTAAATATTTGTAAACGTGGAGTTCGGAAATGGATTGTAGGCTCTAATTTGCCAAACTACATTTCCTTCGGCATCAAATCGAAAAACATTGCGCTGGATGTCATCTTCGGAAGATGTTTTCGGTGCATCAAGCATGTCGATTAACTCAACTTTTCCTCCATCATTTAATGGCAATCTCACATTTGCAATACTCATACTAATAATCCTTTACGGCAGGAGAGTTGAGGGACCAAACGCTGAATCAGGGATTCGATCCAAGATTCGATATTGAAAATCCACCGTTGCTAGGCACACCAAAGTCAGGTTGTGCTCCGATCCGGGGAATTAAAGGGGGAATTAAAGGGGACATTCTACTTATCCGAGTTTAAGTAGAATGTCCCCTTATTCGTCCCTCGCAGCCAAGTAGGGTCCGCTATGCGGACCGTTGAGTTCGTAACCGTTCACGCCCCGGTGAGCAACGATGGCGATTTTTTCCCATCAAAGCGGGCTTGAACGGCTTGGGTAACGAAATCAAAGACGTTGCGATCTTGCTGTCGACAGGTTTCGATCGTGGTGAGCAAGGTTTCCACGAAT
>JAJRUA010000208.1 GCA_024278035.1 Planctomycetota bacterium
ATCTTGGGAGGGGGATCGCCTTGATTTCTCGTTCAAGACGTTCGGTATCAAAATCGCCGGCGCACTGACGGTTGAAGAAGAAAAGGTGGTGGTTGAAGGGGATTTGCCTTTCAGTGCGGCCATGTTCAAGGGAAAAATCACCTCTGGCATCGAAGAGCAGCTAGCCAAACTACTGACCTAAGCCCCTGCACTGCTTCGGATAACCACAAACGCTTAAAAAGTCTTGTTGTAAGTATTTGACCGCTCCGGAATGTGGCCTACGTTTCGGGGTAAAGCCATTGCGCCGCGAGGTGCGAATGCCTTCGAAAACGACTTCACGACATAGCTACACGCGTTTATCTAGGAGCATGAGACGAACCATGAGCACCAGGGTTCTAGTGGCGGATGACTCAAGTACGATGCGGAAGATCATCCTCCGCTCCCTTAGCGCAGTCGGTGTGCCGACAGCGGTCGAGGCAGCGGATGGTGAGGAAGCCATCAATCTTTTTGAGCCGGGCAAATTCGATCTGGTCCTAACGGACTGGAACATGCCCCGTAAAAATGGCCTTGAAGTGATCCAAGAGGTCCGCAAAGTGGACCAGGATGTGACGATCATCATGGTCACGACCGAAGCGGAGAAGTCGCGTGTCCTCGAAGCGATTCAAGCGGGCGTCTCTGACTACTTAGTCAAGCCATTCACAGCCGACATGCTTCGCGAGAAACTAGAGAAGCATGGCTGCTAAGCCCCGTTAAAGCTCATCTAAAAAAATCATTTACCAAGCCGTCGCAGGTGAGAACCCGCGGCGGCTTTTTTTGTGAGCCGTCGGCGTTAACAGCCCGTACGCCGGCCTACTTTTCTATCGGCACAACTCGCCAGTTGCTCCCCTGCCCTAACTTCCATGTCCGATCGAATCCGATCAATAGCAACGTCAGTTGATCCTCCCCTCGCATCGCGGGGAGCGAACCGACAGGCCATAGGTCGTGTGGGATTGCCTCGGGGTTCTCAAGCGTTAGGGAACGGCTCTTTGCCGCGTCTGCTATCAATTGCCGTGGTTCGGTCCGTCGTGGCCAGTCGAGAGATTTCCTTTTCTGAAATCGTCGGCGTACGGCCGGTTGGGCATTGGTGAGCAACAGCCGATGGCTTTCGAGGAGTCGTGGCAGATGGTCAGCGGCACTTGCCGGACCGACGTAGACGACAGGGCCCACCCTGGCCACACCGAGCGAATGCTGCTGGGCCGCTTGCCGGAAAACTTCTTCAAGCGGCGTCTTTTCAAGTGATAACGTGACGGTCCACTCGGAATCGACGCGGCGATCGATGAACAGTGGTAGGTCGAACACCGTACCTAGCTGAACGAGCGCCTTGCGCAGAGGGGCACCGGTCCACTGTACGTTGGCGCGGCGTTTTAATTGTCGAGTTAATTGTCGAGAAATTTTCGTTCCGGAAGGACCGTTGGGCACGCCCCCGGCAGGCGTTGCTAGCGAACCGTAAGCCATAGAGAAGACACAAAATAGGGCTAAACGGGTGGCATGAGATCGGCTCCAAAGTGAGGTTTCGGCATTCCGCAGTGTCAAGTGAAAACTCATCCGATTTGTCGCTTTCGTAAGTAATTTATGGGGCGTCTGCATTTTTGTTGTGCTATCCGCTCCGCTGATTACACTCGGTAATACCGACACGCGCCATGCCGGTTTTGCCATCGTATGGAAAGTGTTTATGAAGGTGTTTGTGAAAACGGTTGGCCCGCTGCCGGCAGAGTTTCGTTGTAGCAAATTGCGCACGATCTTGGCAGTAAGGAAAGTGGCCTCCCCCCCCCTACGGAAGGAGGCGGCGGATCACCGGAAGGTTCCGTCGCCCGATACAAGAGAGACCGTTCACTGTGGAAGATCGAATTTTACGTACGCCGCTGATCATCGCTATGTACGAACAGTACATGAATGAGCAGGATACGGCGACGTTTATAAAAAACGTTGCCCAACACTACACCTGTGCCAGCTTAGAGCGGCTTGCCCAAACGGGCGACCGTGTGGCACGCCGGGCGGCGGTGCTAGCGATCGGCCTTTTGGGCGATTTCTCGTCGAACGCCGTCGTGGGCCGGTCCCTCACCGATCGAGACCGAGGCGTGCGAACGATTGCTGAGAACAGCATTCGTGACCTCTGGCGGCGGGTGGGAAGCCGAGAGCAGCGTTTGGCGCTGGCGAACATCGTACGCCTCAATCAGGCCAAACGGTACGAAGAGGCAATTCGCCTTGCGACGCAGTTGATTCACGAGTCACCTTGGATTGCCGAAGCATGGTGCCAGCGCGGCACGGCCCACTATCACTTGGCCCAGCATGAGGCGGCCATCCGTAATTGCCATCAGGCGCTCGAAATCAATCCCTACCACTTCACTGCCGCCGCCGGCATGGGGCAGTGCTATCTCATGCAAGAGAACCCGGTCGCTGCGCTCGAATCTTTCCGACGAGCCTTGCGACTGAACCCCGGCATGGAAGAGGTGCGAGCCCAAGTGATCCAGCTACAGCGTGCGATTCGAGACGAGTGAGCCACCTCCGGCAGCAATCTTCGGTGCCACTTCGTGAACGCTTGCTTCGCTCATTAGCGGTTTCTTTTTGTTGGGAACTGTGAACAGTTACGGATTCCCCGACATCAATATCGCTTACGCTTTTGGTGAGGAGGCTTGCTTTCCACTCGTTTGCTGACGCTGAGGATCGTGCTTACCGCATCGGTGCGGGGTGTCGTGTACTCGGCGGCACGGCGCAAATCAAAACCTTTGGTGAGACCCCGATGACGGGCTTCGCCCCGTTCGCCAACCCAGGCAGGGCCTTTGATTAGCAATAGTCGCTTGAACTGGTCGCGGTGCGGCTTGAGCCAGAAGAGAAACTTCCATAGCGGAGCAACCGCACGGGCGATCAGCGTATCGAACTTCGCAGTCTCTAACACTTGTTCCACCCGGGCTGCGTAAACCTTCACCGGCAGGTTGAGTTCTTCGACGATTGCCGCCAGCACGTTCGCCTTCTTGAGAACCGATTCGCAGACGCTTACTTTGAGATCGGGCCGAAGAATCGACAACGGCAAGCCAGGAACGCCCCCGCCCGAGCCAACATCCAACACTCGTTCGCCCTTCTCCAGCAGCTTTGATAATTCGAGCGTGTCGAAGAGATCGCGCTCGACGAATTTCTCGAAAGTCGTATGGCGAGTAAGGTTGAGCTTTTCATTCCATGCCCAAAGCTGCTGGCGATAGGCGTCGAGCTGTTCGACTTGCTCTTCTGGCAGTTCCATGCCGACGGCTGCGAGCGCTTCGCTAAGCGACTCCGCTTCAGGGGCTTCAGGGACGGGGGCAACAGGGACGGGGGCAACAGGATGTGAGGCGACAGGAAGAGGAAGTGGCGTTTCGTCGAGCGTGACCTCTTCTTCGGGAGCATCGGAAGACGAATCGTGGGAAGGAGTTTCGGACAAAGGAACGTCTTGGCTAGAAAGGGGCATGGGGGTGGGACAGGGACCATAGTATCCTGAACCGCGACAGAATCGTAGATGGTGGGACGGAGAAAGCTTGACAGGATCAACCAGATTGACGTGATGAGGAAAGTGCGTCTCTGAAACTATCCCCGTCGATCCTGTTAATCCTGCCTAATTTTATACCTTTCCTTTCCGTGCCCCTCCTTCGGCAGATATTCGACAGGGCACGGCTATAGAGCCTTTTTTACTGCCCACTATCGACTGCCTACCACCCACTTCTTTCATGCTCGGACTTCTGAATATCAACAAACCGGCTGGACTTACGTCGCGTGATGCGGTGAATCGGGTGCAGTGGCTGCTGCGACAAATCGAAGGCCCGTCTCCTGGAACAAGGGCAAAGGTCGGCCATGCGGGGACGCTCGACCCGCTGGCTACGGGCGTGCTCGTTCTCTGCCTCGGATCGGCAACCAAACTGATTGAGCACGTGCAACGGATGCCCAAACGGTACCAAGCAACCTTTCTGCTCGGTCAGCGTAGCGAAAGTGACGATACCGAGATGGAGGTCGAGCTACTGCAGGAGGCTCCCGAGCCATCGCGCGAACAAATCGATGCCCTGCTGCCTCAATTCATGGGTGAGATTCAGCAAGTGCCGCCCATCTATTCGGCAATCAAAGTTGGCGGCCAAAGGTCGTACAAGTTGGCACGCGATGGAGAAACACCGAAGCTGGCCGCCCGGCCCGTGATGATCTACGAATTGCAAGTCACGCGTTACGAATATCCCGAACTGGAACTCGATATTCGCTGCGGCAGCGGCACCTACGTCCGTTCGTTGGGACGCGACTTGGCGGCGGCGCTCGGCACGGCGGCCGTGATGTCGGCCCTCGAACGAACCGAGATCGGCCCGTTCACGGTCGATACGGCAATCGATCCCTCGGGGCTGACGGAAGAGTTGCTTGTCGATTCGCTTTTGCCAGCGAGCTTGGCGGTTGCTGCCTTACCCCGGCTTGAAGTGAACTCGCAAGAGGTCGAAGAACTCCGCAACGGCCGATTTCTTTCACGATCGCAAGCTCCTCAAGGCGACGAACTTGCCGCGTTCAATCCAGCAGGTGAACTGATCGCCCTCGTCAAACCCCGCGGCGCGGACAAGCTACAACCGACACGAAACTTCCTTTGATTGACTGTACGTAAAAAAAGCAGAGCGACTGAGGCCCCCCTCCCCTGGCCCCTCCCCCTAAAAAGGGAGGGGGATTACGCGCAAGCGATTGTTCCGTCGTTCCGTTGTGGTTCAATCAGAGTTTGGCAAACGCCGCCTTCACGGATGCGAGTTGTGATTCGGCCTCGGCCAGTTTGGCGCGTTCCGCTTCGACCACTTCGGCAGGCGCCCCCGAGACGAACCGTTCGTTCGAGAGTTTGCCTTTGAGCGAACCGACGAACTTCGTGAGGTTCGCCTCTTCTTTGGCGAGCCGCTCCTTCTCCGCATCCACATCGATGAACTGAGCGACGTCCACAAACACTTCGGCAATCTGATCACCCACCGCTGCGAACCCGGCGAGTGGCTTGCTGGCGGCGATCTCGGGGGCCGTGGCGTCAGGACCGATGGCGGTCACCGTGGCCCGAGCCATTTGCTTGAAATAAGGCTGCATCGGCTGGAGCAACGCGGCCGTGGCCCCATCGCAGCGCACAGCGAACTCGACCGGCTCCTTGTTCGGAATCGATTGCGATTGGCGAGCTTCCCGTACCGCACCGAGCACCGCCTGGAACTTGGCAAATTGCTCTTCAATCTGCGGGTCGCGGTCAGCAGTGACCGGCTCCGGCCAAGCCGCCACGCAAATGGACTCCGTCGCCTCAGCCGCCGCCGGAAGGCCACGGACCGGCGCCACTTCGCCCAACAAATGCCAAACCTCTTCGGTCAAGAACGGCGTCATCGGATGCAAAAGCCGCAGGAGCGTATCCAAGGCATGGGCCAGCACGCGCTGCGCAACGATCTTGTCAGCACCTTCCTCTGCAAAGCGAGCCTTCGCCATCTCGATATAAAAACTGCAAAACTCGTTCCAGGCGAACTCATAAAGCACCCGGGCCGCGTCCGCATAGCGGTACTTGTCGAGCGCCGACGAGACTTCGCCCGTCACCGTCGCCAGCCGACTCAACAACCAACGGTCTTCAATCCGAAAATCTTCTGTCGCCACTTCGCCCGGGGCCCCTTCATCGGACACATGGCCTTCGAGATTCGTCAGCGCAAACCGCGAAGCGTTCCACAATTTATTGCAAAAATTGCGGCCTAGCTCGAATCGCTCGCTGGTGACGGGCGCCCGGGCGAGTGCCAAGTCCTCTTCGTTTTCGGCCCACTGGGTGCGGAACGGCTTTTTGCAGTCGGGGCAATCCATTCGTGGCAAAATACGATTCTTCTTCGTCTGCTTGATATGCGTGCCACAGTGGGGGCAGACGAACTCGACCGGCAGACGGACGTCTTGCGTCTCGGTCGTCAGATAGGCAAT
>JAJRUA010000209.1 GCA_024278035.1 Planctomycetota bacterium
ACACGCTTGTCGGTACGGACGTGACGGACGTCGACGGCAATTACGTTATCTCAACGGATGGAATCGGCGATTTCCAAGTCCGGCTCGACCTGAGCGGAACCGAGTTTATCTTTCAATCGCTGCCCGTTTCGGGGGGCCGCGTAGTGAATGTGACGGCTGGCAACATTGTGGCTGCTGACGCTTTCGGTGTGTTCAACCAGGCCGACACTTTTGTGGACGACTATGGCGACTTGTTCGTCGATGCGAACAACAACTTCCCCACCACGTTGGTTGATGATGGTGCCCGGCATACGGTGGTCACTGGTGTCTTCCTGGGAACGGGCGTCGATGCGGACCCGGGAACGCTTACTTCGACCAACGGAGTGGCTGACGACAATAGCCAGATCGACGACGAAGATGGCGTTGTCCTTGTCAGTAGCCAAATTTTGGCGAACTCGACGATTGAAATCGACGTTACGGCGACGGGCGTTGGTGCCACGCTGGATGCTTGGATCGACTTCAACGACGACGGTGACTGGGACGATGCCGGAGAGCGAATCACAACCGATTTGGCCCTTTCCTCGGGCGCTACGACACGAATTGTTGTTACCACGCCGAACGATGTTGCCGGACCAGGAGAACTGCTTGCTGCCCGTTTCCGTTGGGGAGCCGGCACGGTTGGCTACGCCGGTGCTGCGGCGAGTGGTGAGGTGGAAGATTACTTTTTCCCCACGCTCAACCTCGGTGGCGTGGGTACGGTAGAAGGTGATTACGATGGCGACGGCTTTGTGACCGAAGCGGATCGGACGCTTTGGGTCTCTGATTTCGGTTCGACCTCAGGCGTCGGCCTGCGTTCGGACGGCAACGGCAACGGCGTTGTCGATGCGGCGGATTACACCATCTGGCGAGACGCTCTTGCGAACGCCGCGACCTCTTCCTCACTGGCGTTCTCCACGCAGGGGGCCGACTACTATGTCACCGTACCCTACGTTGAGGAATCGCTAACCTTTACCTCGCCTTCGTTTGTCGAAGCAGCGCCTACGGAGGCTCTGCCAAGCATCCCCTCGGCACCGGTCGCTTTGCTGCTTAGCTCAGCGGTGGATAGTGCCCTGGCAATCGTGGGCCCCGTTCAAGAGAGCCCGTCTTCTGCTCCTACGGTCGAATTAGATGCGATTGACAGTGCCCTGCTTGAATGGTCGCTTCAAGGCCCTGTTGCCAGTGGTAATGCTGCGGGCGATGCGATTGCTTCTGCTCTGGAAGACGCTTCAGAAAGCGACGAAGAGTCGCTCGAATTGGCACTGACGGACGAGGTGTTTGCTCTCTGAGCCACAGGGGACCGTAGATAACTGAATGAGGGGCGTCGCCATTTCGGCAACGCCCCTCATTTTTGTATCGGAGAGGCTTTTGCACCGATACCTCATGGAGGACGCAGGAGTGGCGCGACCGTTGCATTCGGAATTGCGCTGCACACCATGTAGTTGAGGCCCCCGGCAATCCGATCCTGCTAGCATAGGCCGTTGATCGCGTGCCAGTAGCGCGCCTTGCTTGTGCAGAGAGTGGGAAGAAATAGTTATGGAAATGAACCGGAATCAGTACTTTTTTATCGCGGTCTTTCTGGTGCTGCTTGGCATGCAGTTGCGACTGGTAAGCAACTATGTTTTGACGCCCGAAGCGACCCGTTTTTTGGCGCAACGATCCCAAACGACATCGAGCTCGATGGCTGGTGGCGCCCTTCCCTTGCCGGCAACCTTGCCTGCGAAAGTGGTGACGCCGCCCGATTGGTTGGGTTGGTGCCTCATCTCGGTGGGAGCGGTACTTTTCTTTCATAGTTTAGCGATGAGACGCCCTGGGGGCTAAGGCGAAAGAGGCTGCCGTTCTCCTGAAAGGAGAGTCGTGGTTGTCTTGCATAATCCGTGCGCGGGGGGTAGGATCGGTGGCCTGCCGGTGGTTGTCCCATGATTTCGTCCCATGATTTCTCTGGGGCAGCCGTTTCTTCTTTCCCTCTGAACGCTTTAGCAAGACACCTGATGAGCACTCCCCAACGGATAGCATTGGCCGAGTCGGGTTCTGTCACCGTGGTGACGTTCAACGATTCCAAGATTATCGACGAGCAAGAGATTCAGGATCTGGGGCAAGAGCTTTACAATCTGGTTGAGAAAGACGATCGGAAGAAGATTGTCCTGAACTTCTCAGCCGTTGAGTTCCTTTCTAGTGCGGCACTCGGCAAGCTCATCAGCTTCGAAAAGAAGGTACGCCAGAACAAGGCGAAGCTGATGCTGTCGAACATTCGGCCTGAGATATACGAGGTCTTTGCGATCACTAAACTCACCAAACTCTTTTCGATCAAAGACAGCGAGGCAGATGCCCGAGCTGCGTTGTAAGATACCTTCGCCACATCGGCACTGATTTTTCCGATCGCACTACCAAGAGGAGTTGGGCCGTGAGCCATGAGTGGTCTTGGACGGCGTCCGTGGATTTTCCGAGCCAACTTGGAGCCCACCTTCCGTTTTTGGATGAAGTTTTGGCTCAGGCAACGCAACTTGGTTGGGAAGGTCGCGACCTCTTTGGTATCCAAATGACGCTTGAAGAGACACTCTCCAACGCCATTCGCCACGGGAACCAAGAGGACAGCTCGAAACGAGTCGCTGCCGAATGTCGGCTTAGCCCTGAGCGGTTTTGGTTGTCGGTTGAGGACGAAGGCGCAGGTTTCGATCCCGGCTCCGTACGCGATTGTCGTGACGATGAGAACCTTGAGGCGTACGGCGGTCGGGGAATGCTACTAATCCAAGCCTACATGGCGGAAGTCTCATTTAGCGAACGTGGTAACCGAATCACCGTCGAAACCTATCGCGGTTACGAATCGGATGGCAACTGACCAATCTCCACACGCCGCCTTTCGCCTTCGAGCACTTCAATTTTTAGGACGATTGTTTCTGGCGGAAGGCAATTCGTAACGCGATCGCCCCATTCGATGAATGTAAGGCCGAGGCCACCAGGGATGTAGCCAGCAAAATACTCCTCGGCTCCCAGTTCGAGAAACTCATCGTCGTCTTTGAGGCGATAGGCATCGAAATGATAAACGGGTAATTGGCCACCAAGATACTCGTTAACCAAAACAAAGGTTGGGCTGGTGACTTCCTCTTCGGAACCGAGTGCCGCGACAATCGCTTGTACCAACCTCGTCTTACCAGCGCCGAGCGTTCCAACGAGCGAAATCACACTTCCTGCCACAAGCGTCTTGGCAAGCCGTTTTCCGAGCGCCACGGTCTCCGCTTCACTGGCAATATCAATCGTTGTATTTGTTAGCTCAACCATTATTGATGTATGCGATTGCAACTTTCCCTTTGATTTGTGATCCATCGGCTAAAACCGGCTTTCCGTTGGTCGGCCTGACGCTTTTCTTGTGCAGGTGTCATTAGTGTTCGTAACCCCGAGGTTCAAGGTTTTTTACGACGTTTTTTGTATCGCGTAGTAACAGATTCGATTCGGTTGCGATTTTGCTAGTCGCCACGATTTCGCCAATCAAAGTCACGCCACAGGCGATGGGCTGGTCCGCCGTGAGCCGCTTCGCTTCGCTAGGCGAGGTGGTGAACAATAACTCGAAATCTTCTCCGTCGTGAAGTGCGTGCTCAAGTGCCGAACGCCCTAAACATTCCCTGTACGTCTCCAAACCATCGGGCACTTCGGTCTCTCTCAACCGCTGGCTTCCTCCCGAAGGGTTGGGGGACAGGCACTTTGCTATTTTATGGGCGGCGTCCGCAATTGGAAGAGTCGCTTCGTTAACGATCGCTCCAACATTGCTCGCTTTGGCAAGTCGTGCAAGGTCAATCGACAGGCCATCGGTAAGATCCATCCCTGCGGTCAGATGGTAACATTCGCAAAGCAACTGTGCCTCAGCAACGCGGGGCTCAAAATCAAGATGCTTACCAGCGAGGCTGCCTCCCAATGAACCAGTAACAAGCAGTTGATCGCCCACTTGAGCACCATTCCGCCGCAGGAGACCGCAGGAGGTGGGGCTGCCTATGGCCGTGATTGAAATCACGATTGGCCCAGGCCCCAGGTTCGTATCCCCACCGGCAATGGGACAATCGTACCGTTCAGCCAGTGGGAGCATCCCTTCGATAAGTCGAACGGCCAGTTCCCGAGGAGAAAGGCCACCTGCTCCGTTGCGGGATAGCCCATCGCCGGGTAAGGCAAGGCTTACGACAGCCGCGATGGGCCGGGCGGCCATTGCGGCTAGATCGCTTAAGTTCACGGCCAGCGCTTTGTGCCCAATTTGCTCGGGCGAGTGCTTTTCGCTCAGAAAGTGAACGCCATCGATCAGCAAGTCGGTGGTAACGACAACCTCTTCTTCCGCCGCAGCAATCAGTGCGGCATCATCCCCTACACCTAGTCGCAGGTGAGGGTGGTCGGGCAATCGTTCACGGAGCCATGCTACAAAATCGAGTTCCATCAACACAGCATAGTCGAGGTTGCAGCCGGGAGACTATAGGCTGTCGCAGGGTACCGTTGGCGACTATGCGACCTCAAACTGAGATGGTTCTTACCGCCGAGTCCGCTGCCCTTTGTGAGCGACTCGCATTTCTCCGTAGAGCGTTTCGTCACCGCGAAGGATGTAGAACTTCACCTTGTCCATCGAGGCAAGAGCTCGATTGTTGACGATGTAATCAATGTCGTCTTTCGAGGCCGTTTCCCAGCGGTGCATGCCGACGAGGATGTCGCCCGGCCGGATTCCCTTCTCGGCGGCAGGGCCATCGGTGCGAACCTCAACAACCCGCATCCCGCCGCGGTAACGTGTCTCACGGCTTTGGAAGGTTTGGGACGGCTCGTTATCGAGTGTCAGGCCAAGCACTTGCCAAGCACGGCCGTTGCGATTGGACTTGCGTGCGTTAGAAATTGTCGTCTTACGAGCGAGGGAGCTTCGCGAAGGTGTCAAACCACGGCGAACAATCGACATTCGCAAATTGAGGGGCTCACCATTTCGCTGAACGGCCAGCGCAAGTCGGTCGCCCGTTCGGTGCCCCAACAAGGCTCGCTCGATATCGAGGGGACGCTCAACGTTCACATCGCCCATTCGCTGGATAATGTCACCTGATCGAAGCCCACAAGCGGCCGCCGGGCTACCCGCTGCAACACGCCGGACGACATTCCCCGATTGGCCCCCCTGGCTGATCGTTTGGATTCCGTGCCATTTTTTTTCCAACCGCTCAGCGCTCATCAGCTTCGTCGCGATCCGCAAGGCATTGTCCACCGGAATCGCAAAACCAATGCCCTGGGCACCCGCCCGTACGGCGACGTTCACGCCGATCATTTTTCCTTCGATGTTCAGAAGCGGTCCGCCTGAATTGCCCGGGTTGATGCTAGCATCGGTCTGAATCAAATCATCGTAGGCCTGGGTATCGCTCACCTGCACATCGCGATTGAGGGCCGATATAATGCCTCGTGTGACCGTGTGTTCGTAGCCATACGCATTGCCGACGGCTATTACCGACTCGCCCGGCATGAGGTCGGCTGAGGTACCAATCGAGATCGTCGAGAGCGAACGCCCTACATTGATTTTTATAACTGCAAGATCGGTCTGGCGATCGCGGGCAATGATTTGTGCGATACTCACCTTTCCGCCATCAAGCGTTACACGAATCTGTCGAACGCCATCCACAACATGATGGTTCGTAAGAATGTAGCCGCGTGGGTCGATGACCACGCCGGTTCCCATGCCGTTCACTTGGCGAGTTGAACCAGCGCGGGTTTCGTCCGCAACGGTCTTCTGTCCTTGGATATTAACGACCGAGGGCCTTGCACTACGGACCGCACGAACGATGGGCGTCATGCGAAGGCTCGAGACCTCTGCCGGAGCTGCCCCCGGCAATGCTAAAAGCATGACGAATGCTATCCCACGGACGACGGCGTTACGGAGCAGGCAGACGTTCAGCATCGTGCAGTCACTGTGGCGTGCGGAGTCGAGTCAGAGATCGAGCCAACTAACAACAGCTAGCAGGGCTATCATTTAGCAGGGTCGTGCCGGCCAAACCGGTTGGTGGGCACGTTTGGGATCGGCCCCCCATCGGCATGGCTCCAGCGGCGGAATCGGTGGCCCTCACAGACGGCCCAGCTTCACACGATGCTAGCCTCCTTCGACTAAAAAAGGCTCGACTCGGGGTGCAAGACCTGTCGGCCCTCCTTGATATATGTTCGGCTGAGGCGAAAAAACGGGCCGTACGGGAACAGGGAAAAATCTGCCCGGTGCCCCCGGTTCAAGTGGCACGGCCGGTACGGGCTCAATGTAGACGGCACGTCTGTTATTGCCTCCAAAACAGCCCTCGAAGACGCATTCATTCGCTTCGTTACAGGAGCCTCGCTCTTCAGAGCAGCCACCCGAGCAACAGGAGCCTCCGCCCCCCGCACGTTGTTCAGGCGTCAGCACGGGGGGCTCTGCAAGCGGCCATTCGCGTTGCAAGAAATCCAAAGCATCAGCGGTGACCGATGGTTCCGACGAATGCGACCCGACAGCGCAACCGACCGATAGGATCGCCACCGCTAGCAAGCCGCTGATGGAAAATAAGTGCCGCATTCCCGTGCTCTTGGAGCCTAGCGATGGCCAGCGACGCCCGCGGCCTCTCAAACGGTATCGGCAAACAAAGGCCAGCGCTTTCGGCAAAACCGGAAAAGTCCGCCTAGCTTTCGGCGATGACGAGATATGCTAGCGGTCTCCGAAATGCGAGAAACAAAAAAATCCTCGATGTTCTCGCTGAATGCTACGGCTATTCCTTTGAGGGTTTCTCTAATTGGGCTGCGTGGCGAGCCGCTTCGGCCAGTTGCTGTTGTTGTGTGGCAAGGATTTTTAGCTCTTTCTGGCCCGCCGCTCTCTCGGC
>JAJRUA010000210.1 GCA_024278035.1 Planctomycetota bacterium
TTCCCAACTCTCAAGCCGTCGCTGCGTATCGATCTGCAAGAAGGCGAGCGCCACCGTTGCCGCGGTCATCACGCCTGTCGCCAACGGCCATCGCCAAGCGCCGACCAGGTGTTTCGCTTCCGCCGCTTCCAAGCCGGCACGGTACAAAAGCTGATCGCGATCGATCGTTGTCGGACACGCCACCAGCCGTTCGGCTAAACGTACTTCGAGCTTTTGCAATGCGGGGTCTTCGAGCGATGGCTCATTCTTCTTTTGATCGGACATCGGTCTTTCCAGGAACAGGGGTATCTAATCGGTCGCGTAGCGTTTGTAAGGCAGCGGTGTACTGGCGGTGGGCCGTGCTGGAAGAACTGCCTGTGACATCGGCGATTTCGGCAAACGACAACCCGGCTTCGACACGCAGCAGCACCAGTTCACGATCTCCATCGGACAAGCGGGCGAGCGCTTCGACCAAATCGATTCGCTCACCTAAGTCGGCGGGCGTTTGTTGGTCGGCCAGCCGTTGTTGCCAAGCGGTCGCTTCGCGCCGCCGCCGGCGACGTTGGCCACGCCCCCGGTTCATCGCCCGATGTTTCACCACACGATAAAGCCAAGCCACGGGCGAATCCGGTTTGTCAGAGAGCCGAGCCAACTCGAGCAGGGCTTCTTGCACACAGTCCTCCGCTTCGGTGGTCCATTGCGAAGCATAAAGTGCCAACGACCCGCCCCGTTCGTCCAGCAACCGGCCCAGCGCTTCGGCAGAAACCGGTGGGCTCATATGGTCGATCGGATGCTAATGGGGAAAGGGGCCTGTCCTTGGGTCACTCTATTAGAGAAGACACCACAGCGGGGGGGGCTATCCCATAAAACAACCCAAAAAAGCGAGCCGTCGGCTTACTTGCTCTACCTTAGTTGGCAACGGTCCCGCGGGTGGTTAGAATTATCGCTTCTCCACACTTTATTGAATACCTTTTCAAACCCCTAGTTTCGGAAACAAGCGATGGCGGATCAACCAGCGGCTTCTTCGGGTTCCATTGATACCGTAATGCACGAGTCGCGGCTCTTTCCGCCGTCGGCGGAGTTTTCTGCTGGCTCTCGGATCCCGTCGCTTGAGGCGTACGAAAAGCTCTGGAACGAAGCGGCAGCAGACCCCACCACGTTCTGGGAGAAGCTCGCCAAGGAAGACCTCCATTGGTTCGAGCCATTCACTCAAACGCTCAACTGGAACGGGCATCATGCCGAGTGGTTTGCCGGTGGTAAAACGAATGCCTCCTACAACTGCCTCGACAAACAAATCGCGGACGGCAATGGCGACAAAGTCGCCCTCCTGTGGGAAGGCGAGCCGGGCGACACCCGCAGGATTACCTATAACCGTTTGCACCACTTGGTTTGCAAGTTTGCCAATGCGCTGAAGGGCCTCGGCATTAAGGAAGGGGACCGCGTCTCGATCTACATGCCAATGGTTCCTGAGCTTGTCATCGCGATGCTCGGTTGTGCCCGCATTGGCGCGGTTCACTCGGTGATCTTCGCTGGCTTTAGTGCCGAGGCGATTGCGGATCGGAACAACGACTGCGAAGCGGTAGCGATCATCACAGCCGATGCCGGCTGGCGTCGGGGCAAGGCCCTGCTGCTCAAGAACACGGTGGACGAAGCCCTCAAGAAGAGCCCGACTGTAAAACATTGCATTGTGCTCGACCGAGTGAACAAGGCAGTCCACTGGACACCGGGCCGCGATCACTGGTGGCGAGAGTTGATGCGTAACGCTTCGGACGATTGTCCGGCGACGCCGCTCGATAGCGAAGCCCCGCTGTTTATCCTCTACACTAGCGGTTCGACCGGCAAGCCGAAGGGGATTTTGCATACGACGGCCGGCTACAACCTGTTCGCCAAGAAGTCGTTCGAGTGGGTCTTCGATTACAAAGAAGACGATGTCTATTGGTGTACGGCAGATTGCGGATGGATCACGGGCCACAGTTACATCACCTACGGCCCGCTCTCGGCCGGGGCGACGTGTGTGATGTTTGAGGGGGCCCCCGACTTCCCAGCCCATGATCGCTTTTGGGAGATCGTTGAGAAGTACAAGGTAACGACCTTCTACACCGCTCCGACCGCCATTCGGGCGTTCATCAAATGGGGCGATGAGCATGTCGAAAAGCATGATCTCTCCAGCTTGCGATTGCTCGGAACCGTTGGCGAAGGGATCAACCCCGAAGCGTGGATGTGGTACCACAAAATGATCGGCCAAGAGCGGTGTCCGATCGTCGATACGTGGTGGCAGACCGAGACGGGGGGCATCATGATGTCGCCGTTGCCGGGCGCTATTGCCACGAAGCCAGGGAGTTGCACCAAGCCGTTGCCGGGGATTATCCCCAAGATTTTCAGCGAAGAGGGCGAAGCGTGTGGCACCGACCAGGGCGGAATGCTCACGATTGCCCACCCGTGGCCCGGCATGTTACGCGGCATCTGGGGCGACGACGAGCGTTATCAAGAGGTCTACTGGTCAACGGTCAAGGACCATTATCTCGCCGGCGACAATGCCCGATGCGATGCCGATGGCTATTACTGGATCATGGGCCGTATTGACGACGTACTGAACGTCTCGGGGCATCGGCTTTCGACGATTGAGATCGAGTCGGCCCTGGTCTCGCACCCCGCCGTGGCCGAAGCCGCCGCCGTGGGGAGGCCGCACGAGCTCAAGGGGGAAGCGGTCGCCGTGTTCGTCACGCTCAAAGATTTGGAGCCCTCGGAAGAGCTACGCAAAGAACTCAAGATGCACGTCCGCAAAGAGATTGGTGCGCTCGCCCAACCGGACGATATTCGGTTCACGGGCACATTGCCCAAAACGCGTAGCGGCAAGATCATGCGTCGTCTGTTACGCGACATCGCCGCAGGCCGTGAAGCGGTGGGCGACACATCGACGCTCGAAGATTATTCCGTTCTAGCGAATCTACGGCAAGACGACGAATAAGCAATCAGCGCTGATCCCACAGCTATTTCGGCATGCCCGGAATTACTTAGGCGTGTAGGTGACGATGATTCGTCGGCCTTGCATGCTGGGGCCTTGTTCGACCTTGGCGACTTCTTCCAGTTCTTTGGTCACGCGTTCGATGAGCTTAAAGCCTTCATCGACGTGAGCGTTCTCTCGCCCACGGAAAATCACCGAGAAGACCACCTTGTCGCTCTTCGCCAAGAAGCCTTTGGCACGATTGACCTTGGTCATCAGGTCGTGCTCGCCAATCTTCGGACGAAGCCGCACTTCTTTGTTCTGACTTTGGTGAGTATGGCCCTTGTTGTGCCGTTTTTTTTGCTGGTACTTGAACTTGCCATAGTCCATGATCCGGCAGACGGGCGGCCGCTCAACCGAGGCGACCTCGACCAGGTCGAGCCCCTGATCCTTGGCCTTTTGCAGAGCCTCTTCCGTGGGGATCACTCCCAACTGGGTTCCGTCGGCATCAATCACCCGGACCGGGGTGATGCGGATCGATTCGTTGATTCGTTGTTGGTTTTTGCGATCGGCATTGCGATCAAAAGTACGAAAACGGGACAATTCAGTGCCTGCTAAGGGGGACGAAAGAAGAGGCGATTCGAGGCGCTGGGCCCCGAGGGGGTGCTGGTTCGTGGTTAATCACCGTAAGTATTGGCCATAAACGGGGGGCACGTCAACTCTTGCCGGTGATAGCGACTGGGTGGGTTTTGCTACGAAGGGCACGAAAGGCCCTGTTTACAGGGTTTCGGCTCATTCAGCACCAGATACCGCTGAAAAGATTAGGAGCCGGAGAGTTTGGCCGAAGAGCTTGTTCCGCGTAGCGGTATTAGCCCCGTCGTTCACGGCGGGGTTGCGGTGCTATCCAGCCAATGATTGACGAGCCCCGTTTGCGGGGCTTTTCGCTACAAGCACAGGAAAGGACCGTAAACGGCCGTGTCCGTTCCATCAAACGCATCTTCCTCTCGCTAGCATCCGGCGTCAAGCTCACGATTTTCTTCTTTGGATATCGGAATGATGGCGAACAAGCAACGAGATTCCTCACAACCCGGCTTCGGAACTCGACTTGCCCAAACTGGGCAGCCGTCTGCCCAAGCACGTGCTCAATCAAGAAGAGGCCGAAACCATTATGAATCAACCCGAGGTGAGAGAACTACGTGGTCTGCGTGACCGGGCCATTCTGGAAACTTTTTACTCGACAGGGATGCGACGCATGGAATTGGTCGGTCTGGCAACGCACGACCTGGACCAGGAGCGGGGAGTTGTCACTATTCGACAAGGTAAAAACAAAAAAGATCGGGTCATCCCCATCGGAAAACGAGCCCTTGTTTGGATCGCCAAATATCTCATCGAGGTTCGGCCTGAGTTCGTTGTCGATTTCGGCAACCCGTCGCTCTTTCTCACTTCGCTTGGCAACCAGTTCTCGCTTTCGAGCATGACGAAGCTCGTTCGCCAGTACGTCGAAA
>JAJRUA010000211.1 GCA_024278035.1 Planctomycetota bacterium
GACACGGGGCTCACACACACGGAGGAGAATCGTGACGCCTCGCGGATCACGCGGAGGTTGCTGGCTTGAAAGAACCGCCTTGGAGGAACTGTGTGGTGAGGCGGGCCGTCTCTTGGGTCCAAAGCACGTCGGTATGCCAACCGGACGCAATGCAATGGTCCGTTTGGCCTGGGAGATGCGTCTGTTCCAGTCGGACCTTTCTATCGCGATTGGCGGCGATGATGCCCACCTCAACTTCCTTCGCTAAAGGGCCAAGCTGGCGGACAAAGCTATCGGGCGTATCCTTGAGCTCCACAAGAGTTGGGGAGAACCAACCGAGAAGAAAAGCCAACTTGGTCGCAACGCTTGAACCTCCGTTCGGCGGCGCGATCATCACCACACGACCAAGGTTTTCGGGCAATTCTTCCTCCAATGCGCAGCGAGTGACGATGCTTCCCATGCTGTGGACGACAAGATGAACACGCTTGTATTGCGGGGCGATGCGCCGTAGCACCGCAGCAAGTTTTTGTCCGTGAGAACGGTTCGACCACCAGAGCGAAGGGTAGCCGTACAGGCGAGTCCGAAAGCCCGCTTCATGCAATCGACAAGCAAGCGGCCACATGAACAGACGAGTCGAAGCAATGCCGTGGGTTAGCAGAACGAGTTCGTCGGAGGGCGTGCTGGTTGGCATTTTGCTCAGGTCGTACAAACTCAAAACCGACGACCCCAATAGCGAATGGCCATGATACAGATCACCGCACCGACGACCGACGTGATGAGGTTCGCTGGAAAACCAACGGCCCTGAACCCGATCAACTGAAAGACGAAACCGCCGACGAAAGATCCTAAGACGCCGACGATCAGCAGCCCGAGCAACCCTGGCTTTCCGGCACCCATGACTCGGCTAGCGATCCAGCCAGCGACCAAACCGAGTATCAATCTTCCGATGAGAGGGAGCATAAAGAGGACTTCGCCAGAGGGGGACGTTTATTGGAGGGCGTCGGTACGATTGCTGAAGGCAGGGAGCACTTGGTCGAGGCGGCACATGTGAAGCGCTTCGGCACATTCGTGCCGAAGGCCCGAGAGACGCAAGCGACCACGATGGGTGGCAAGCCGTTTGTGCAATCGAACGAGTTCGCCCATGAGGCTACTAGGCAAGAACGTCACATCGTCCATTTCCAGCACCACGTTATGAGCCTCCCGGCTAAGGATTGTTTCCCAGAGGCGTTCGATCAGGCCATGGCCGGGCGAAAGGTTCGTACTCTCCGGGTGAAGCCTCACGCAGAGCCATTGCCCTTGTTGTTCAATCGTGGCCCGCCAACTGAAATCAAGTTCAATCGTCTCGCTGTCCATCGTCGCCGCCTCCCTTGGGACTGAGGGTTGGATAACGGAGTCTAGCAAGGAGAGGCTAACAAGAGCAAATCATCATGGGGCGAGCAATAGCCGCCCCGGGGCGGCGAGGAAGCTCTTGAGTTCATTCACGAAGCGAGCAGCGTCCGCACCATCGACGACCCGGTGGTCGTAAGTCAGCGAAAGGGGCATCACTAGGCGGGGTTTTACTTGATCGTCCACAACGGTTGGTACCATGCGGCTACGGCCCACCAAGAGGATCGCTACTTCGGGCGGGTTGATGATGGGCGTCGAGTAGGTGCCACCAACAGCACCCATGTTGCTGATCGTGAACGTCCCGCCACGCATCTCGTCGATGGAGAGCGAACCTTCCCGGGCCTTGGTAACCAACCGGGCCAATTCCGTGGTGAGTTGGGAAATGCTGAGCTGGTCCGCATTCCGAATCACCGGCACGGTGAGGCCACGGTCCGTATCAACGGCTACGCCCAAATTGATATACTCCTTGTAAATGATTTGGCCCGCCTCCATATCGACCGAAGCATTGACGATCGGATGGAGCTTGAGTGCTCCGGCAATGGCTTTGAGAAGGAACGGCATTTGGGTGAGCTTCATCCCTCGGGCAGCGTAGTCGCCCTTGCTTTGCTGCCGCATTTCTTCGAGGTCGGAAACATCCACGTCATCGAAATTCGTAAGCTGAGGAATTGTGGTGTAGCTGGCAACCATGTTGCGAGCGATCGTCCGTCGCATCCGCGACATTTTTTCGAGCCGCACGGCCCCCTGGCCATCGCTGCTGGCCGCACCGGGAGCCAGCGAAGCGGGCGTTGCCGAACGCGCCTGTTCTTGGGCAGCACGAACATGGGCATGGAGGTCGTCTTCGGTGACCCGCCCCCCTGAACCACTCGGACGAACGCTGCGAAGATCGACACCCAATTCACGGGCCAATCGGCGAACCGACGGACTGGCCGCTGCGCTCGAATAGCCATCCCCCGGCGTATCAACGGAGGTGGCTGACGAAGGTATTGTGGGAGCAGGAGCCGCCGCAACGGGGGCCGCTGCCGCAGAAGGAGTTGGCGTACGAACAGCCGGCGTGGGAGCCGTGTCGTCCTCGACCACGGCGGGCGGCTTAGGTGCAGGCGGCTTAGGTACAGGAGCAGGCGTCGGCGCGGGAGCCGATGTTGGAGCAACCGGAGCCGGAGCGGGGGCCGCCGCCCCGGCAGCGCTCGCCTCTATCTCAAATAGGACGGTCCCCTCGGAGACGGTATCCCCTTCGCTGATGAGCACCTTGGTGATGGTTCCTGCCTCGGGGCTTGGGACGGGCATCGTCGCCTTGTCGGTCTCGATCTCCATCAAGTCTTGTTCAGCCGTGACCGTCTCCCCTTCGCTAACGAGGATCGACAGCACGTCGCCCGACTCAATGTTTTCGCCGAGACTGGGGAGTTTGATTTCAGTGGGCATGATTAGTGCGTTTTTAGTTTTACGTTCTTAGTAAAGGAAGGAGATGAGGGAGATGTTGGGGATATGGGAGATAACGCTCAAAGATCCCCAGGAAAACATAGGAACACCAATCGACGCTAATCTTCACTAATCTGATTTGCAGCGATTAGCGAAAATTAGTGTTCTAAAAAAACTTGGGGCATCAGTTCTTGTATTCCCCCTTTCCTCTTTCATTCGTCTCCACCTAAGCATACAAGGCAGAAACTTTCTCTCGGTCGTAATCCAAGTCATCAATCGCGGCGTCCACGACCTTCGCATCGACCTTGCCCTCTTTCATCAGCTTGTAGAGCGTGGCGATGACGACACTCTCGGCATCCACCTCGAAGTGGCGGCGGAGATTTTCACGGGTTTCACTGCGGCCCATGCCATCGGTACCCAGGGCAAACAGTCCGCCAGGGCACCACGGAGCGATTTGCTCGGATAGGCAACGAAGGTAATCGGTCGCTGCGATGCAGGGGCCCTCGGCATCAGAGAGCATTTGCTCAACATACGACTGCTTGCGTGGCGCGGTCGGGTTGAGCATGTTCCAACGCTCGGTCTCTTGGGCATCGCGGCGCAGTTCGTTGTAGCTTGTCACGCTCCAAACGTCGGAGGCGACGCCGTACTTCTCGGCAAGGATTTTTTGGGCATCAAGCACACCGTGAAGGATTGACCCCGAGCCGAAGAGTTGCACACGATGCTTCCCCTTCGAATCGAGGCTACTCACTTTGTGCATGCCGCGGATAATGCCCTCTTCGCAGCCGGTGGGCATCTCTGGCATCATGACGGTCTCATTCTCAAGCATGAGATAGTAAATGCACGTTTCGTTCTCGACGTACATCTTCTGAAGCCCATGGAAAATAATGATGGCCGTCTCGTAGGCATAAGCCGGATCGTAGGCTCGTACCATGGGGAAAGCGATCGCGTTGACGAGTGAGTGGCCATCTTGATGCTGGAGCCCCTCGCCGTTGAGTGTCGTACGTCCCGCCGTCCCGCCGAGCATAAAGCCCTTGGCCCGCATGTCGGCAGCCGCCCAAATGAGGTCGCCAATCCGCTGGAAGCCGAACATGGAGTAGTAGATGAACATCGGAATCATGTTCACGCCATGCGAAGAGTAGGCGGTGCCGGCGGCATTGAAGCTGGACATGGCGCCCGCTTCGGTAATGCCTTCCTCCAGCAGTTGTCCATCCTTTGCCTCGCGGTAATAAGCGATTTGGTCGGCATCAACGGGCTCGTAGAGCTGACCCATGTGGGCATAAATGCCGATCTGGCGAAAGAGGCCTTCCATACCGAAAGTGCGCGATTCGTCCGGGACGATCGGAACGATATGCTTGCCAATTTTCTTGTCGCGCAAGAGATCGGTAAGCAATCGGACAAAGCCCATGGTGGTGGACATTTCTTTGCCGGGGCCTTTGCTGACGAGCTTGGCAAATGTCTTGCTGTATTCCTCGACGGTTGGCATTTCCATGACCGGGGGCGTCGTCGATCGCGATGGCGCTGGGCCGCCGAGCTTAGCGCGACGTTCGCGCAGGTACTGCATCTCCGGGCTATCCTCGGGCGGACAGTAGAACGGGGCCTCGGCGACGCGCTCGTCCGAAATGGGAATGCCAAAACGGGTACGGAACTCTCGAAGCTCTTCCTCGTTCAGCTTCTTTTGGTTGTGGGTCACGTTCCGACCCTCGCCCCCCTCGCCCAGGCCATAACCTTTGATTGTTTTGGCAAGGACGACGGTTGGCTTGCCGTTCCGTTCGCAAGCCTTCGTGTAAGCAGCAAACACTTTCTCGGGGTCGTGCCCGCCTCGCCGCATCTTTTCGATTTTGTCGTCGGAAAGGTTCTTCACTCGTTCCAGCAGTTCGGGGTACTTGCCGAAGAACTTTGAGCGGATGTAATCGCCATCGGAGACAACGTACTTTTGGTATTCTCCGTCGACCGCTTCCATCATGCGCTGGGCAAGCAGGCCGTCGTGGTCTTCTTCGACAAGAGAATCCCAATCACTCCCCCAGACGACTTTAATGACGTTCCATCCTGCGCCTCGGAAGGTTCCTTCGAGTTCTTGGATGATCTTGCTGTTGCCGCGCACCGGGCCATCAAGCCGTTGCAAATTGCAGTTGATGACAAAGGTGAGGTTGTCGAGGTGCTCACGGGAAGCGAGCGAGATGGCCCCCAAGGTCTCCGGCTCATCGCATTCGCCGTCGCCGAGGAACGCCCAAACTCGTTTATCGGAACAATCCTTGATACCTCGGTCGCCAAGGTACTGATTAAAGCGGGCTTGGTAGATCGACATGATCGGTGCCAGGCCCATCGAGACGGTCGGGAACTCCCAGAACTCAGGCATGAGCCACGGGTGGGGGTAGCTCGACAGGCCGCCCCCTTCGCCCATTTCACGCCGGAAATTGACAAGGTGCTGTTCGGTGAGGCGTCCTTCGAGAAACGCCCGGGAGTAAATGCCGGGCGCGGCGTGGCCTTGGAAGTAGATTTGATCGCCCGAGAAACCATCTTCGCCGCGTCCTCGAAAGAAGTGATTGAAGGCGACTTCGTACAGCGTGGCGGACGAGGCGAACGTGCTGATGTGCCCGCCGGGCGACGAGGGATGGCGGTTGGCCCGAGTGACCATCGCCATGGCATTCCAGCGGACATAGCTCTTGATGCGCCGCTCCAACTCTCGGTCGCCCGGGTAGGCGGGTTGGTCGGCACGCTGAATCGTATTGACGTAGGGCGTGGTCGCCGTGAACGGCAAATCGACACCATTTCGCACCGCGGAGGCCTCCAGAGCGGCCAAAATCTGGCTCACCCGTTCGGGGCCTTTGCTCTCCAGAACGTAGTCGAGCGACTCGAGCCACTCAGCCGTTTCGGTCGGGTCCGCGTCGTTCGGGATGGGAGAGTAAGGTTGTTTCACGTCGGCTGTAGCCATGATGGTTTTATTGCGATTTCAGGGATTTACATCGTCACGGAAGAAATTGGGACCACAAAGGAACGACGCAACTACGGAAAACAAACCGCTAATACGCGCTAATGAAAAAGAAAAAGATGAGGACAAGAGCATTAGCGCTTATTAGCGTCGATTAGCGGTTCCCTTTTCTTTCTCTTCGTTCCGTTGTTCTTTTGTGGTTCAGCTCCTTTTTTCTTTGAACGGTTACGCTATTTCTTCTTACGTTTGGGCCGATAAACTTCGGTGGCGGTGCCCAGGTGGACTTCGCCAGCGAAGGCGACCGTTTCGCTCAAGGTGGGGTGGGGGTGGATCGTCTCAGCCACGTCGCGGACTTGGCAGCCCATCTCGATGGCGAGCACCGCTTCGGCGATCAGTTCGCCTGCGCCCGCACCGACGATGCCGCAGCCGAGCACTCGGTCGGTCTCAGGGTCGATGATCCATTTCGTTAGGCCATCGGTTCGGCCATTGGCGATGGCCCGGCCCGAGGCTTGCCATGGGTACTGGGCGACTTTCACTTTGCGGCCTTGCTCTTTCGCTTCGTCAGCGGTGAGGCCTGCCCAGGCGATCTCGGGGTCGGTAAAGACAACGGCCGGAATGGCTTGTGCGTCGAACTCCGACGGTTCACCGGCCAACACCTCGGCAGCGATTTTGCCTTCGTAGGCCGCCTTGTGGGCGAGCATCGGGTCGCCCGCCACATCGCCAATTGCCATAATGTGGGGGTCGGCCGTCTGTTGCTTGGAATTGACCTCAATGAAGCCCCGGTCGTCCACGACGACTTTTGTGTTCTCCAGCCCAAAACCTTTTGATACGGGCCAGCGACCGATCGAGACCAGCACTCGGTCAAACTTGAGGGTGTCGCTTACCTCGGGCCCTTCGACGGTGACTTCGACTTGCTTGCCGTTGTCTTTAAGGCCCGCCACCTTGTGCCCAAGTAAAATTTTCTCAAAGCGTTCGTTCACCCGCTTGGCGAGCGGCTTGACCAAGTCGCGGTCGGCCCCCGGCAACAGGCCATCGGCCAGTTCGATAACGGTCACCTTCGAGCCAAGCTCGGAGTAAACCGTGCCCATCTCCAGACCAATGTAGCCGCCGCCGACCACCAAGAGTGATTGAGGAATATCTTCCAAGGCAAGTGCCCCGGTCGAATCGACGACCCGGGGCGAGCCGATATCGAGAAACTTGGGCATCGCCGGCACGCTGCCGGTGGCAAGAATGCAGTGGTCGAAGGTGAGTTGCTCATCGCCGACGACCGGATCGCTTTCACTGGTTCCTTCGAGGTTTAGCGTCGTCGAATCAACAAACACCCCCCGGGCGTTGATGACTCGGACTTTGCGAGCCTCGGCCAGTTTCCGTAGGCCGCCAGAGAGCGTAGTGATGATATTCTCTTTACGTTCCCGGACCTTGTCGATGTCGATCTTTGGCTTGGCGAAGGTGACTCCCCAATCGGCCATTTCCTCCGCTTCGGAGAGAATCTTCGCCACATGCAGGAGCGCTTTGCTCGGGATACAACCCCGCAGAAGACAGGTTCCGCCCAATCGGGGATCGGCCTCGACGATCGTTACCTCCTTACCCAGGTCAGCAGCCAGGAAAGCGGCAGCGTAGCCACCGGGTCCGCCGCCAAGAACAACAACCTGAGAGTGCATCGGGAAGGGGTCCTGTGGAGGGAGGGTAGGGTGAGGGCGGGAGACTCTTCTAGCAGCCTGCTGTCGGTTGAGAAAATCGCCTGCAAGCAAAGCCCCGACAGCCCAATCAGTCTACCCGACACGGCGAATCCGACAAAGGGGACTGATTGTCGCAGGCTTCTTGCGAGCCGAAGGATAGGGGAAACCACAGGGTGGGTTCCGTGCCAGGATGGCCCGGCTATAGCCGGGCCGTCGTAGACCCGCCGAAGAGAGGAGCACGGAACTTATGCCCCCACCAACACCCGCTCAAGGGCTCCGGCCAACCGGGGCGTCTCAAACGTAAAGCCCGCCTCTTCGAGCCGCTTGGGTAGGATGCTAGCACCCTCCAGTAGCAGCGCGTCGGCCATTTCGCCCAGAAGGAGCCTCAGCGCAAACGCCGGGGCGGGCAAAAGGGTTGGCCTGCCGAGCACCTTGCCGAGCGTGTGGGTGAACTCTCGGTTGGTAACGGGGTGGGGAGCTGTCGCGTTGACAGCCCCCTGAAGCGAATCGTTATCGGCAACGAACCGAAGCACCCGAATCAAATCCGGCAAGGCAACCCAACTCATCTTCTGTCGTCCGTTGCCAAGCAGGCCGCCGCCACCCCAACGGAACACGGGCAGCATCTTGGCAAGCGCCCCGCCCTTGGGGCTCAGGACCACGCCAATCCGAACCTGTGCGACCCGAATGCCCGCCTGCCAAGCCGGCTCACACGCCACCTCCCATTGCTGGCACATCTGGGGCAAAAAACCGAGGCCGACGGGCGAATCTTCGTCTACAGGTTCCGTCCCACGATCGCCATAAAAACCGATCGCCGAGGCA
>JAJRUA010000023.1 GCA_024278035.1 Planctomycetota bacterium
CAGCGCATTGGAGTTCCAGACCCCGGCCACCTGGTACCGTGGCCAACCGGAGCAAGTCACCGCCGCCCGACGGCTCAAATTGGCCCAAGCCCGTCACCGACGGAAGCAATTCAACCTGGGCATCCGACAAAGAATCTTACCCTTTACTGAAACCTTGAGCGCCTCTTGTAACTGAGCCAGAAAGTCTCACTTAGGGATGAAACATTTCAACCGAACACACGGAAAATTCCATTTCACGATGAACCAGGACAAAGAAGCCCCAGCATTTATGCCGTGCCGAGGACTAGCACCCCACGCTGCTCTTTTTCTCTGCCGTCTCCGCGCGAGATTAAATCCCTTCCAGGGCGTCGTAGATGGCATCCGTGTAGAAACCGAAGACGCGGAAGATCAGTAAGATAATGAGCGTTGCGACGAGGCCCCACACAGCAAAACCGGCGAGGACGGCGAGCGTTGAAAGGGCGTGTTCTGCTTCTTCTTCGTACTGATGTGAGAGACGCTCCATGGACTCAACGATTTGGCCACTCTCTTCAGCGACGATAAGCGTGTCGAGAAAGTTCTTCGGAAAGAGACCGGTTCTGGCAAAGGCAACACTTAGTGGGCGTCCCTCGTGTAGGTCCGCCGCTACGGCGTTGGCATGACGGCCAAACCGACCGTCATCAGAGACGCTAAGCACCAACGGAGCCAGTCGGCGCAGGTCCATTTCGGTATTGAGCGTCAGGTGCAGTGCCCAAGCGATTCGTCCCAGGGCGATTTTCTCAAAACAATCCCCGATGATCGGTACCGGAGCGATCCACTGCACGAGCGTTTTTTTAAGTTCGGGGTAACGCCGCATTGCAGCCCAAAAACCTCCGAAAAGCAGAAAAATCCCGATCAGCGCGTTCGCATAGATCATTAGCCCCCAACTGCCGGTAAGGCCCAGGCCAAGCACGTCGATGTTGTTTCCTTTGCCATCGGTCAAAACGCCACCGATGGCGATGAGGATACCCACCACAACAACGGCCATGAGAAGCTGTAGCAGGGGCCAGGCGATTTGCGTGAGCAAGGCTCGCCGGATTCGTACTTGGTGCTCATAATGGTTCGCCAGGCGGCGAAAGACTTCCGGGGCAGAGCCCGTCTGTTCGCCCACGGCAGCCATCTCAACGAACAGTCGGGGGAAGTAGGCCGGGGCGGTGGCCATCGCGTCGGCAAGCGAGTCTCCTTGCGAGATTCGTTTGGCTATCGCTTGATAAATCCTTAGGGACTTGCCCCTGGCACGCTCTGCTTCGCCTTGCCAAACACGCCGCACATCAATCCCCGACTCCAGCGCCAGGGCCAGCCGATTGCAAAGTGAAGCAAGCTGCTTTGAAGACGGACCCAAACCGTGGCGAGATTTTGTCGATTGGTTGAATGGAGATCGACGAGAGGGCCGAGAGAAAGTTAAAGCGGCCATCGTCCCTCACCGAACGGGGTCGGGTTAGTTTTTGCTGAACCCAAGTTGTTTTCTTGTTGTTTGGCCAAATGGATTACGAAGAAAACGTGCCCGACATTTTTCGCACAGATCGTAGCGGACTTGTTTGTAAAGGTCTTCGTCTGCCTCGCCAAGTGCGTCTTGAAGATCATCCATTTCTTCAAGCAAGTCTTCAATGTCTTGCAAGTGGTCGGCCTCATCGATGTCGCACTCCCCCGCATTGCCCGATGCCTCTTCATCCAATGCGGCGTAGATTTCAATGCGAACCACATAACGTGGCTCCTCGTTCGATCGAAGGGGGCGGTGACAAGCATCACACGTAAAATGGATCATGGCGTGGCGTCCTCGGTGATTCGTTCGTCCGCGGCTAGTTCCTCGCTTCTCTCTCCATTCCCTATAGTAAGTAGAACCCGACCTAAGAAGCAAGCCAAGAAAAAAAGTAACCGTTCACAGCTCCCAACAAGTAAGAAATCGCTAAGGAACGCGAATAGACGCTAATAAACGACTCGAACGGCAAAACCTGCTCAAGATGCCTCACACAAAAGGTGGGAATCATAAAGAAAGGGGTCAAAAAGAAGAAGTTCGGACGGAAAAAACCGTCGTAATTAACGTTGATTGGCGAGCGGTGGGCGTAAGCCTACCGATGAACCTACAAAGCCCTTCTAAACAGGCGATTTCATCGTGAACGGTTACTTTATTTCCCGATACAGAACTTGCCGAAAATCAGCCCAAGCACATCCTCGGTCACAACTTCGCCGACGACACGGCCAACGGCGTCGATTGCAGATCGAAGTTCGAGCGATACGAGTTCTTCACCTGCCGAGGCGACCGCCAAAAGGGCCGCTTGCTGAAGGCGTTCGCTCGCTTCGGCAAGGCTTTGCCGACAACGTGCCGCCGTGTGGGCAACTGCCCCTGCCGTCCCTTCGTTCTCTAGGCGATCGAGCACCTTGCTGATTTGCTCGCTTAGCTCGTCAATCCCCTCGCCCGTTGCGGCGCTTGTTCTAAGGCCTTGCAATTCGTCCGTCGTTTCGACAAGATCGGCCATGGTGATGACGGTAAGGGTTTCGGCGGGTACCTCATCCGGTGCTAATCGGTAGGCCGTCGCCGGGGAGCAAACGAGCGTTATGTCGCTCATCGCACGAACCGCTGGGACACGATCCCTTGCCGTTTGGTCAATCGCATCCAAAGGGATCGACTCGTCATCGCCCGCCGTATCCACTAGTTCGCACTCAAAGCCTCCAAAACAAACGATGGCTGAGAGAGCGTCGCGCGTAACGCCCGGTTCGTTGGCCACCAGTGCGGTGGGTTGATCTTCTTCCTTTCCGAATCTTTCGACCAACACATTAAAAAGCCGGCTTTTGCCGACGTTCGGCGGGCCGACGATCACAATGCGTGGGTGATGGGTCGCTTCCCCCCGATCACGGGTCTGCTGTTCTGCCTCAGCAACGATAACCGCTGCGGCTTCAATTCGGCGTAGTAACTCTTGCGGTTCGATGAACCGAACATCTTCTTCCTCCACAAAATCGAGCCCCGCTTCAAGATCGGCCAGCAAATCCAGCAATTCATCACGCAGCCGGTGCAGCGGTCCCGATAGTCCCCCAGCAAGCTGTGCCAATGCTGGTTCGAGTGTTGCCACTTGCCGGGCATCAATCACCGCCAGCACCGCTTCGGCCTGGAGCAAATCGATTCGCCCGGCAAGGAATGCCCGTAGGGTGAACTCGCCCGGCTCAGCCAACCGAGCACCGCCGGTAAGGCACGCTGCCAGAATCGCCTCAAGCACCGGCGGCGAGCCGATCGTATGAATTTCAACCGCCGGTTGTCGCGTATAGCTCCGCTCATCGGGCCAAACCAACAGATCGCAAGCAACGGAACGCAGAGCCTCTCCGATCTTCACTTGCAACAGCTTGTCTGCTAGAAGCTGAGGATTCTTTACTTCGATTACGCCGCCGATCAACTTAGCGGCAATCGCCAGCGATTCAGGCCCCGCCATCCGCACGACACCGCGCGCCCCCCTCCCGTGGGCGGTAGCAATCGCGGCGATCGTATCGCGCGAATCAGGCGTCATGGCAAAAGTCCCCCTCCCCCACTTTTGGGGGAGGGGCTAGGGGAGGGGTTTATTGAAGGATGCATCAGCAAATTTGCTCTCGCTACTCCGTATCTACCTGCTAAAACCGGCCTTCCTGATACATCGGTCCATGAACCACCGTTTTCTCTCTGCCGGCTCCGCGTCTCTGCGCGAGATTCCTTAACGCTTTCGCTTACCACCCTTCTTGCTCTTCGATCTCTTCTTTGCCGGCTTGGCCTTAGAGCGTTTGACGAGCGACTCGGGCTCAATCGTTTGGGTGTCTACTGCCGGAGGCTTGGGCAACATTTTTCGTTCGGTGATGCCCCATAGGCTCGAAGCAATAAAGTAGAGGCACAAGCCGCTGGGCACTTTGAAGAACAGCAATCCCATAAAGCCCATCACGTATTTCATCATTTGCTGCTGCATTCGTGCCTGATCGTTGGTTGGCTCAGGCATGAACATTTTTTGTTGCAGCAAGAACAGTGCGATGGTCAGTAAGGGCAGCAAGTTAAAGTAGGGCCCCAAGCCGAGCATCCCCTGGCCAACATTGACCCAGTGCGGCATCATCGCCGACCAATCATAAAACATGTCGGGCGAAGCAAGATTGCTACAAAAGCGAATCGCATCGCCAAAGAGCGACGCCTGGCGTAGCTCGACATCCACGGCGAGCGCCCGATAAAGCCCCAGGAAAATCGGCAGTTGCAGGAACATGGGCAAACAACCGGCTGCCGGGTTGTAGTTGTGTTTGCGGAACAGCTCTTGCTGGGCTTGGCTCCGCTTCTGCATGTCAGTTTTGTATTTCTCGACAATGCGGTCCATCTCTGGCTTGAGTTCTTGCATCTTCACCATGTTCAGCGCCTGCTTCCGACTGATCGGGAACATTGAAGCTCGCACGACCACCGTCAGCATGAGAATCGCAATGCCATAGTTGCCGACGATCGACTTGAAGAAGTGCAGAATGCCGAGCATTACCTTAGCTACGGGGCCGAACCAACCGTAGTAAAGGACGCTGTCCAGGGCGTGCATCGGGTCGTCGTTGGCTTGATAGGCCCGGAGCAAGGCGGGCAACTTGGGGCCCGCAAAGACCTTGTAGCCATCGTTGAGCATCGCTCCCGGAGCAACGATCGCTACGTTACGGGCTAAAACGAACGACGCGTTTTCCCAGTGACGGCGGGGATTCTTCTTGCTGTCGAGTTCCGCCGTGGCCAGTTCAGCCCGTACTTCGCTGAACCGCACCTTGGTGAGTGAGGGCTTCTCCGGAATCAAGATCGAGGCAAAGTACTGGGCATCGACGCCGACAAAGGCGAGCGGTTTGCCTTGGCCCATCGGATCGACCTTCCCCTTGGCAATCGAAGAACAAGCGATTTGCGTAAAGCGATCGCCCGCGTAACGAACCACCACATCCCGAAGGCCGTATCCGCCCCAACCACGGCCGATTTTATTCGCGTACCAATACCCTTCGATCGGCAAGCCGTTGGGGCCGGTGAGCTCGTAAGCGACCGCTTGTGGCGTCTTGCCCTGGTTCTGAATCTGTACGCCCAGATGGAAGTGGTAGCTAGGATGGGCTTTGTTCTTGAGCTGATCCGCGGGAGTTTTGACAAGAGAGAATTGCTTGAGGACGGTCAGCCCCAACTCGGGAAGCGACTTTCGGAAAGAGACCGCCTTGGCGCTCGACTTCTCAACCGTCCAGGTTCCGCGGGCAAGCTGCTCGTTGGCCGCTGCAATCAGGGGGTCGGCTACGGTCCGTCCGCCGACGTTTTTTAGACGAACGACAAACGAAGGTTGCGATTCGTAGTCGACGGGTGGCTTGGACGTATGGAGGCGAATGTTTTCGATTTCTGGCCGAATGAGATCCAGCGGTTGGCGCCGGAGCGTGGCCGTCACGGTTCGAGGCATGCCGTCACGCCGCAATTCAATTTTCAGCTTACGCTTGGGTTTTGCTTTACCAAGCAACTTGGACAAGTCCGATGCCGTGGTGATGGTCGCCTGCTTGGCTTGGCTGTCGTCTTCTTTCTTGCCCGATAGGGTGACCGAAACAATCACATCCCCCTGCTCAAGACCCGCCTCGGCAGCAGGGGTGCCCGCTCCGACAAGGTTCACTACCGCTCCTCCTGTGGGGGCGTCGCTCAGGGCGAGTTGCCCTAAGTAGCCCGATCGGTCTTCAAGGTCACGGTAATTGGGGCTGGAAAGCTCCACCCTCTCAACGGCGGCACCCACATTGTCGAGCGTCACCAACATGCGGTAAGCGCTCTTCGGATCGACCGACCCAATGGCAAGGCGTTGGGGCCCCGCGGCCTCTTCGGCTTCCATTGGTGTGAGGGGCATCGGTGCGAGGGGCGCATCGGGGGCCACCTCTTTATCGGCTGGCGGGGTAAGGATCGGTGCCGGAGCAGCGGCAAGCGGATCAGCCGTAACCGCCTCTCCCTCGGCAACGTTCGCGGCTGGTTCGACCGGTGGCGGCGTGAGAAAGCGATTAGAAAAAAGAAGGATCGAGACCGACAGCAGCATGAAGACCATAAATCGAGGGTCAAAAGGCTGCGAACTGTCACCCTGCGGGCCCATGGGCCGTCTTTGAACTGTCAAGAGAAACGCCTGTCGGAAGGTAGGAACACCAGCGGCTCAATAGGCACCGGTGCTAGTGCAAGCTGCGGGAGGGAAGGAAGGATAGAAATAATTAGGGTGAGTCAAGGCTTGTGAGACGGGGAGAGATAACCACAAAGGAAAACAAAGGAAAACGCTAATGAAAACTGAGAAACGTCAAACAAAAGCATCCTCGCTTATTAAGCGTCCATTAGCGTTTTTTTCTTTCTTCGTTGTTCCGTCGTGGTTCAAGTAATTTCCAGAGCGCTAATCTTCGCTAATCCCCACTAATTTTATTAGCGAAGATTAGTGTGCCCAATTTTTCTTCTAACATCTCCTTAGCCACTTTCCTTTGGCTTTTCAGCGGCCCTGCTTGATGCGGTCGCCGAGGAAATTGTCGAGATCAGGGATGCCGTAAATCAAATCGGCCGTGGTGTTGATATCGTACTCCACACGGTGGAACGTCAAGCGATCCTCTTCTTGAATCACATAGCAAGATCGCGGGTCGCCATCGCGCGGCTGGCCGACCGAGCCGACGTTGACCATGAACTTCTGATCTTCAACTTCGTAAACATAGTCGGTCTCTTCCGGAGTCACAAAGTTGCGGCTCTCGGTAAAGACGCCCGGCACGTGGGTGTGCCCCTGAAAGCAGCCGCGCGTGATGAGGCTAAACAGTTTCTCCATCTTCTTCTGATTGTAAATATCCTCCGGAAAAACGTACTCGTTTACCGGATTACGAGGCGAGCCGTGGACGTAAAGCCAATCCCCATCGCGATGGATACGGGGCAAGGCGCCCAGGAAGTCCCACCGCTGGTCGATGCGGCTGCGGTCGCCATTGGGGTTCTCCAGTTGGTCGCGGGTCCAGAAAATCGCCCGTTCGGCCCCCGTGTTGAATCCCTCGGGATCGAACAGGGCCCCCTGATCGTGGTTCCCCAGAAGGGCCACCTTGCAGTTGTCCATCACCTGGTCGAGACACTCGCACGGCTTGGGACCGTAGCCAATGACATCACCCATGCAGAAGATTTCATCGACGTGCTGCTTCTTGATATGCGCAAGCACGGCCTGAAAGGCTTCGAGGTTGCCGTGAATATCGCTGATGATGGCCCGTTTCAAGGCTCGTACCCTTTCAGCCCGATGCTGATAACAAGTATTGGTAATGGAGTTAGGTTCGCCGCAAAGCGTGGCTCTTCTTGCCAGCCCCCCTCTTATTCTAGCAGGGGGTTGGCTAGGGGCTACTTACGGGTAGCATAATCCCGTAAACCTAAGCCCTGACAACCACTTCGGTCAAGCGGACTCGATACGATGCCCTCGCAAAATACCCCTCCATTTCGCTCGGGGGAAGCTCCCCGCTTGGCCCGTTTGCTCGCCCTAGAAACCTCAAGCCGACAGGGATCGATTGCTGTAGTAGAGGTGGGAACCGGCGAGCTATCGCCTATCTTAACCCGGGAATTACCGCCCCTGGAGCGTTCTGCCCAAACCCTAGTTCCCGCGATTCAGGAACTTTTAAGTGAAACTGGCTGGGAGCCCCCAAGCCTCGATTGCGTTGCCATCGCCACGGGCCCCGGCTCGTTCACGGGGCTCCGAGTCGGCGTCACCACGGCCAAGACGCTCGCCTACGCCACAGGAGCCAAGCTCGTCGCCATCAACACGCTCGACGCTATAGCCGAGCCATCCTGGCTCGAAAAACCTCCTTCTCCTTCCCCCCCCGAGCCCGCTACCGTCTGGGCCCTCGTCGACGCCCAACGCAACGAAGTCTTCGCCGCCCGTTACGCCACTCCTTACGATGGCCCCCCCCATAAAGAAACCCTAGTCGAGCGTCTCACCCAAGCTGAGTTCTTCGCCAAGCTCGAGCCTAACGACCGAGTCATCGCCCCCCACGCCCCCGTTCTAAGAAAACGCTTCCTAAGCCCGCGCTGTGAAGCAAAAGACATCACCTGGATCACCGCCCAACCGATGGCCGACGCCGTCGCCCGCCTTGGCGCAGCAAAGTGGAGGTCGAACCAACTCGCCGACCCCTTCCAACTGGCCCCCCAGTACCACCGCGCGAGCGCCGCCGAAGAGAACTTGCCGTAAGAGGGCAAGCAAGCCGTGAGCAAAAAAAGGCCTGCTCGAAAAAAGGGGAGGGGACTGGCTCCGAGCCCATGCAAGAAAACCTCGGGCTTTAGCGACCCTTGCAAGGTTGCCTGTCCTTATTTTTCGACTTCATTTCATCGTCATAAATCGCAAGGTTTTGAGTCAATTGACTTCAAGAGCTTGCTATTGAGTAACGACTACTCGGTTAGCAAAAGGGCTACTGCAAAAGAAGGAAGGATATTCGGCAGGGACGACTCGATAAGATTGTTACGAAAAAAAGAAGGTGAGAAAAACCGCCAGCAAACATGAATAGGCGATTTTCTTCCGATCACTGCTAGCAAGCCCCGCCCAAGAATTTTGGAAGAAATCGGAAGAAATCCTCCCCAAATGGCAACGAAAACGGTATAGTCCTCGTCAGACCTAACCGTCTGACAAAAGAAAGAGGCCGAGACTCTCAGGGATGCCAGGAAGCTCATCGTGTCGCCACGAATGAGCCCCCGCGTGCGAGGGTCGATTGAATCCATTGTCTGCGATATTCTCAGCGATGCTCCGCTAAGCGGCGCTCGTTTGTGGATGTTGTCCATCAACTCAATCTTGGGAGGGAACCCTAATTATGACAACTCGTGTCCCGCTGGATCGTGTACAGCTTGCAAGCGACGACTTACAAGACCGTTTAGAAATGAGTACGGCCGAGATTGGCCTCGCGGTGCGAACCACCAATTGCCTTGAAGAGAAGGGAGTGTTCACGGTAAACGACCTTCTGCACTGTACCCGCGAAGATTTGCTAACGATCTCGAACTTTGGCGAGAAGACCTTGGAAGAGGTTTACAAATCGCTGGAGAGCGTGGGCTTCTATCGCCCCGGTCGCAAACCCGCAGAGGTGGCTCAAGAACAACCGGCTCCAACTCGCCGAGCGAAGTAGCGACACGATCATTTGCAGGAAATAGAATCTTAGAACGGGAGAAAAATACGACGATGGCAAGATCACTTGGCAATGTCGTTGCTGATTCACTCGATCGAGGGATCGGCTATGCCGAGCTACTGCTGAAAGGTGTTGGGGCGGACCGCTTCGCCCGGTTTGCTTCGCCCGGAGGTGAGCCGGTGGAGTCGAACCATGCGGCGTTCGTTTATGGGCATCTGTCGCTCTACGCACCACGAATTATTGGCGATCTCGATGGCAATCCGCCAGAAATCCCCGAAGGTTTCGAGGAGGTTTTTTCCAGGGAAACGACTTGCAAAGACGATGCGGATGCGTCGATTTATCCGCCCATGGAAGAAGTCACTCGCTATTTCTTTGAATCGTACCGGCAAGCCTCCGAAGTGCTCCGTGCGACGGACGACACACCGTTCCAAGCCCCCAACCCGGTCGGCGGGAAGTTCACGGAGATGTTCCCCACGATCGGCTCTGCCCACGCTTTTTACTGTAGCGGCCACGTGATGCTCCACATGGGGCAAATGAGCGCCTGGCGCCGCATGAGCGGGCTGGGTGCCTGTTAGGGCCGCAGTGAGAGGGACAGTCTTTCTATCACGAAACTTATTCCAAAATTTCAGGCGTGTCGGGGATTTGGTTCGTTAGAATCGACTTGCCTTTAGCATCTTTGGTGAGCGTGAAGGCATCGTAAAGTTCGCCTACGGCGGTGCGGGATTCGTAACGGATGTTTTCCTGGCTGACATGGATGACCTGAAAGAGCTGTACGCCCGAGGCGGCTCGGGGGATATCCCATTTGTCCTGGACGGTGTACATCTTCGGTCCACTCACGCTGACAACGTAGACCGTGTTGCTGCTCTTTTGCTGAACTCCCTCGGCGACGTTCGTCCCTGTATGGTTTTCAATCGCCATGTTGGCAGGGCCTCCCAGCCCCGAGCGGGCGTAGGCGTGGTCGTGACCCTGGAGGACAAGATCGACTCCTAGCCTTTCCAACAGAGGACGCCATTCGTTGCGAATCTTTGGATTGTCACGCTCTTTAGCTGCTGAAAAGACGGGGTGATGAAACGTCACGATTGTCCATTTTGGCCTGTTGGGGTCGGATAGCACTTCGGCTAGCCAGGGGGACTGTCTTTCGATCTGCTCGTTTGAGTTGAGCGAAATAATTCGAGTGCCTTGGTAGTCGAGCCAATAGACGGTCTCTTCAAGCCCTTCGGGTCCATTGAGAGGAAAGGAGAATTGCGGGCGCCAGTGCCCCGACAAGCCGCCGTAGTATTCATGGTTGCCTGGCGTAGCGATACTGGGGATCATGCCGTTGAGCCATCCACCCGCAGCAAACCAATCGCCCCACTGGGCATCGTTGTTGGTGTGATTGATGAGATCCCCCGCATGGAGCATAAAGGCCGCACGGGGAGCGTGTTGGTTCGCTTCTCGAATGACACGAGACCACATCGAGCGAACCGCGTTTTGCGCGTCGCCAAAATAAACGAAGGTAAAGGGCTCTGGTTGGTCGCTTGCGGTGCGGAACTGGTGCCATTCACTCCAGTGGCTTCCATCGCCGACTCGATAGGCGTACATACAACGTGACTTGAGGCTCGTCAGTTGGGCGGTGTGCATGTGGCAGGTGCCAAGGTCGGTCGAGAATTTTGCCATCTCCCCTTGTGCGGTTAGAGCGTGAGGGACATTGCCCGTCGGAAGTCCACCACGCAAGGTGTTGGCCACGGCGTACTGGACAATCGACGCGACGGTCCTCGTGTCGGTCCGCCAAGTGATGTCAATCGTTGAGACCGGATCGTCGCTCCAGGTGAGCATCACCCGATCAGGCAGAGGCGTAGGGGCGTGTTGAACTGCCGTGGTAAAAGCAGGGGGTTGAGCTTCGTGCTGATGGTGGTCTTCATGCCCCAAGGCTCGGCTTTCAAGAACCCAAGGGAGCGAAAGCGGGAGAGCCAGAAAAACAATCAATGGCAATCGTCGGGGAGTAAAGGAAACCTGCGGGTAGAGGGAATTCATCAAGGTTCGCATGGGTGTCGTTCGTTGGGGAGGGTGGTAAAAGCTGCTGTAGACGGTCCCAATCTTATATGTAGATCGCATTATAGCTGATTAAAAGAGAGCGTGGGGGGAGGGCCGTAGGCAAGCGGGCGGGCGTTAGCCCCACGATAAAAGCAG
>JAJRUA010000212.1 GCA_024278035.1 Planctomycetota bacterium
ACCGCCGACCGAAACACGGCTTGCGATTCGTAGAGGTCACGTCCCATGCCCGGCCGCTGGGCCCCCTGGCCCGTGAACAGCCATACGCTCTTAGGGCGTACGAGGCCGCTCGCCTTTCCGGAGAAGATGCCGGGGCCCTTCGCCGACGCGGCGACTTTGTCCAGGCGTTCGATTAGCTGGGGTGTGCTGTCAGCAACGATCGCCGTTCGGTGATTGAAATCACAACGACCGGTGTTCGACGTGAAGGCGATATCGGTTAGGGCGAGGTCTTTGTTCGCGCGCAAGTGGTTGGCGAGGCGCTTTGCTTGCTCGGGGAGGGCCGCTTCGGTTTTGGTGCTTAGCTTGATGAGATGGGGCTTGATGCGATGGGTCGGGGAGGGGGAACGCTCGCCGCGGTCGGGGACGACGCGGCCCTCACCGCTGGCGAGCCGCGTCGTCTCCGACCGCGGCGCTTCGCTTACCACCAAGTGCGTATTGGTCCCCCCAAAACCAAACGAACTCACGCCTGCCACGCGCTCTCGTTCACCGGTTTCCCATGAACGGGCTTCGCAAGGGATCTCGATTCGTGACCCTTCGAGCGAAATGTGCGGATTCAGCTTCCCAAAATGCAACTGCGAGGGGACCACACCATGCTGCATCAACAAGAGCACCTTAATTAGGCCCGCGACGCCGCTCACAGTTTCGGTATGCCCGATGTTCGCCTTGACGCTCGTGACGCGCACCGGCAAGTCGCTCGGCGCTTCTTTGCGAAACACTTCGGTGAGCGCCTGCATTTCGATCGGATCGCCAAGCGGGGTGCTCGTGCCATGCGCTTCGATGTAGTCGATGTCTTGTGGCGTGAGGCCCGCTTCGGCGAGAGCTGCGCGAAGACATGCCTTTTGCCGCTCGCCATTGGGGGCGCTGATGCCTGAGGTGCGGCCATCTTGATTCACAGCCGTCCCCCGAAGTAGGCCGAGCACCCGGTCGCCGGCGCGCTCGGCATCCGAAAGCCGCTTGAGCAGCACAAGGCCACATCCCTCGCCACGTACGTAGCCGTTGGCTCCTGCGTCGAACGGTCGGCAACGCCCTTCGGGCGAAAGCATTTGGGCTTTGCTAAAAGCGATGGTCGTTTCGGGCGTGAGGATGGCGTTCACCCCCCCCGCCAAGGCCGCATCGCACTCGCCACGTCGAATCGCCTCTGCTGCCAAGTGGATCGCTAGCGAACTGGAGCTACATGCCGTATCGACCGCTAGGCTTGGTCCGCGCAGATCAAGCACGTAGGACACACGGTTGGCTGCGATCGATAACGCATTGCCAACGCCCATGTGGGCATCGATTCGTTCGTAGTAGTCGGGCTCATGGGCGGGGATTTTGGCGTAGTCCGTGCCGCCGATACCGACGTAAACGCCCGTGTTTGAGCCAGCCATCTGGTCGGGTGGGGCTCCGCCGTTTTCCATGGTCTCCCATGCCACTTCGAGAAGCAAGCGTTGCTGGGGGTCCATCCGTGCCGCTTCGCGCGGTGTGATGCCGAAGAACGTCGGATCGAATTGGTCAATGTCCGAAAGAAAACCACCACGCCGCGTAATGGTTTTTCCCGGTGCGGCGTTCGGATCATAGAAGGTATCCACGGGCCACCGATCGGCCGGCACGTCGGTCACACCTTCGATGCCTTCGGAGATCAGTCGCCAGTACGCCTGAATATCGCCGGCACCCGCAAACCGACACGCCATGCCAACAATCGCGATCGGTTCTACCGACAGGTTCCCTTCCCTCGAAGTCGGCTTGGCCTTGGCCGCCAGTCGCTTTTCTAACAGCGCGCGCTGGGCAGGAGAGAGTTGGGATAATCGGTCGGCAAGGTTAGCCATCGTGAGGGTGGGGTCGGGTCGTTGGTAGAAAAACGCAAAGCACCCCTCCTTGGGTCAGACGAACGGCAAAGTCTTGTAAAAGAAAAAAGGGGCTCTGGGCACACGGAGATTGACCCCGATGTACTCAATCGTTTCGGGACCGTGCCGTAAATCCTTTTCAGAATTGAGCCAAGAACCGGACGTTGTTCGTGTACAGGTCGCGGATGTCGGTGATGCCGTGCTGCCGCATGCAGATTCGCTCGATGCCGAGGCCAAACGCGAAGCCGGTCACTTCTTCCGGATCGTAACCAACCGACCGCAAGACGTTCGGATCCACCATTCCGGCACCGCCGATCTCCATCCACTTGCCATCATGCCAAATATCGCATTCGACGCTCGGCTCCGTGAACGGAAAGAAACTGGGGCGAAAGCGAATCTCAAGCTCTTAACCAAAATACGACTGCCAAAACATTTGCAGTACGCCCTTCAGGTCGGCCATCGTCACCCCCTGGTCGATGCACAGGCCTTCAATTTGGTGGAACATTGGGTAGTGCGTCGCATCGGCCGTGTCGGGCCGATAGACGCGGCCTAAAGAAATGATTCGTACGGGCGGCGTCGTCTGTTCCATCGTGCGGATCTGCACGGTGGAGGTTTGGCTGCGTAGCAAGAGAGGTTTGCCGTCGGGACCAAGGGCCGGCCCAGTCCCGGGTGACTTAGCCCCAGGTGATTCACCCGGGGCCAACGACGCCGTCGCGAGATAAAAATTATCCAGCGGGTCGCGTGCCGGGTGGCTGAGCGCAATGTTCAGTGCCTCGAAATTATGCCAGTCGTCTTCAATCTCAGGCCCTTCGACTGCCGCGAAGCCGAGTCGCCCCATGATTTCCTTCATCCGCTCGATCGTCTGCGTGATCGGGTGAAGATGGCCCAACTTGAACGTCTTTCGCTCAAGCCGACCGGGCTGAGTCGTATCGAAGACCTCCGCGGTTGTTTCCGAACGATTCGATTGAATTTTCTCTTGGGCCGCTTCGAGGGCCGACTCAATGAAGGTTTTTACCGAGTTGAGCTTGAGTCCGGCTGCCGGCTTGTCCGTCTTATCGACCGCCCCCATTCCCTTCTGGATCATCTTGAGGCGACCCACCTTGGCGCCAAGAAACTCGACACGAACCTCTTCGAGCGCCTCAGCATCCGTAGCCCCGTCGAACGCGCGCTGCGCATCGCCAGCCAACTGGTCGAGATCGGCAATGAAACGGTCAAGAGCCACGGGATCGAAGGCGGAAGGCGGAAGGCGGAAGGCGGAA
>JAJRUA010000213.1 GCA_024278035.1 Planctomycetota bacterium
AACGAAATCAATTTAGAATTAACCTCCGAGCCACCGCCCGGATGGGGCCCTCCCAAAAAGAATCGGCGGAGAAGATAGAACCGAGTAGAGACCCTTGTTTTGCACCCCGAGTTACGAATCCAACATGCTTTTTTATCTCCTAACTTCAAATCGACATCGCTTAAGCACTGGGCAAGTGCGGTCGCTGTACTTGCCGCAGGTATTTTTGTGGGCTTTGATTGTCCTTGCACCCGTCACTTCGGCTTATGCCCAGGACGTTTCAGCTCCCGCAATTTTGCAAATTTTTGAAGCCAAGTGGCAAACGATTGAGGACCGACAGGTCGATCTTTTTTACTCCGGCTACGGCGCCATGTGGCTGCCGCCGCCTTCGAGGGCTGACTCGGGTGGATTTTCTGTTGGCTACGATGCCTTCGATCGATTTGACTTGGGGACGCCTAGCAATCAGACCTTGTACGGTACCGAAGAGGGTCTCAAGGCCTTGACCTCGATTGCCCGTCAGGCTGGCGTAAGTGTCTACACCGATTTCATTCCTAATCACAATGGTTTTGGCAATTCGCTTGATCCCACGTTCGTAGCCCTAGGTGGGTACCCGGGGTTTGCTCTCACACTTCCTGGCGACGCATTTGGCGACTTCCGCGACCCGAATATCGATTTCAACAGCGACCCCTTTAACGGGCGGATATCGGGGTTAGTGGATATTGCCCATGAGAAAAACAATCAGTTCATTCGCCAGCCGGTTGATTTTGTGAATCCCAATAACATCCCGGCGGGCTCGGTATACAACATTCCCGATCCAAACAACGCAAGGTTTTATCCTGACCAGGGATGGAACGACCTCATTCTGAACGATCCTGAATTGGGCGTAACGGTCGCTCGAAGTCGCTTCAACCCGGCCAATCCGATGGGCGGCGATGCGGTCCTCGAAAACGCAGTCGACTTGATAAAGCGTAATGCCCAGTGGATGGTGCAAGTCATCGGCGTCGATGGTTTTAGGATTGACGCGGCAAAGCATTTTTCTGAAGGCGTACTCGACCAACTCGATCAAGCTGTGTTCCGAGCCAACCCTCGCCTGCAACTCGATGGCTCGATTAAGCCCGTCTATTCGTTTTCCGAAGTTTTCGATGGCGACGCAGGCACTTTGCAGGGATATATCCGCCGAGACTTACCCAATTCGCAGGCCATTAGCCCGGCGAATACCACGGTAGGCGGCAACCGCGACGCGCTCGATTTCCCGCTGTTTTTTGCTATGCGTGACAACCTCACCGGCACAACGGCCAATAACAATTGGCATGCCGTTCGTAATGCAAGCCAAGACCTGCAAGACGATGGCCTGCGTAACGGAAGCCAAGGCGTCTCGTTTGTGCAGAACCATGATGATATTCCGGGCGGCACGCCATTCTTAGAAAATGTTGCTTATGCTTACACGCTGATGCGTCCGGGCGAAGCGGTCGTGTACCTCAACGCCAAGGAGTTTGGCGAAGGTCGCCCATTTCCCGAGGATGGCAAGGTCGATGCACTGGGCGGGTTCTATGGCGATACGATCAGCAAGTTGGTGGGCATTCGCAACGCATACGGGCGAGGCAATTTCAATGAGCGATGGGTCGACGACGCCTTTAACCCCAATGGTTTTTCTAACATTTACGTTTACGAACGATCGAATTCGGCGGTTGTTGGACTCAGCAGTCGCACCGATTCGGTGGTCGAGACGCGTAGCGGCGTGCAGACCGATTTTTCGCCAGGTGCGATCCTGGTGGAGCTGACCGGCAATGCCGCTGATCCGGCCGTCGATCCTGGCGGTGTGATCCCCGAGACGGTTAAGGTCAACGCATCGGGGCAAATCGATATCAGCATCCCCGCGAACGGCGTACATGGTCGCGGCTATGTCATCTACGGCTTGGCAACGCCCCAAGGTTCACTTTCGCTGACCAATGTCACTTCAACTCTTGCCGGCGCCGTGCCCTCGGCCGCCAATAATGGAACGGCGCGATTGGGCGGCATTGACGTAATCACAGCGGACTCGTTCGAGGTGCAACTATCGACAACGCCTGTTAGCCTGATCGACCCCGAGACACAACTCCCGGTACGTGATTTCAATGCTGACGGCGATACGGCTTTGCTCAAGATCAACGGGGGCTTAGACCTCAACAGCGTTGCAGGTTTCGATAATCCTACCCCAGGAAGTGTCGCTTACGGGTTTGAAGATTTCACCGACACGCGGGTACCTGGCTATATCTGGAGTGGCGGCGCTAATGTTGGCACTGGTTCTGGGACTTACGCACAAACAATCGACACCACTCAACTCAAGGAGGGGAGGAATTTTATTACCGTACGTTCCTTCCGCCAGCGTGGCGCAGCCACTGGAGGCGATGGCGGGCCTGCCGTTTTCACCGATTTCAAGCGTGTGGTTTATATCGATCGGGTGGACCCGGAATCGGAGATCGTCAGCTTTGACCCCTACGGTTCTGCTCCGGAAGATTTGGATCTGGTCGTTGGCAGCATCGACAACACGGCCAGCGAAGTGCATGTGTTGATGAACGTCGGGGCGGCAATCGGGGAATCGCAGATTCTTACGATGGTTAATTCGGGGAATGAAGCGTCGGCAACAGGTGGAGGGCAGTTCAAGTTTGGTGTGAACAATGTCGTCGAGGGAAATTATGTTGCCACGATCGTAATGATCGAGCCGACGGGGAGCTTTACCGTGCGACGTTTTGTAGGGCTCTCACCAAATACGGGATTCGGCGGCGGGTTTGGCGACACGGATCGGAATGGTTTCGTTGGCCCGTCGGATCTGCTGGGGTTCGAGGCGGTACTCAACAGCCAAAACAACACTTTCGAGCCCACGGCCGATACGAATGCCGATGGGCTTGTGGATAATCGCGATTTGTTCCAATTGGACGCCGAGCTGTTGGCCAATGGTGCCAGCCAATTTGCTTTGGATGCGTATCTTGGTGTGCTCGCCCGACGTGGCGATCTTAACTCCGACAGCTTAACGAACAGCTCGGATGTGGTTGAGCTTTACAACGGCTTTGGCTTCCCAGAGACCGACCCTGACTTTTGGACACTTGATCTGAATGTTGATGGGGTGATTGATATCAACGACGTCTCGACGATGATCACCGAGATAGCTCGCTCGGTGCCAGGCGATTTCGATCTTGATGGCGATGTTGATGGCTCAGATTTCCTCACCTTGCAACGCAACTTAGGCACCCTCAATGGTGCTTTGTATACCGACGGCGATGCCAGCTTGGATGGCGTGGTCGATCAAGTAGACATTCAGATTTGGCGAAACAACTTTGGTTTCATTGCCAGCCCTCTCGTTGCAGCCCCCTTGGCAGCTGGAGGAACGGTTCCTGAACCCACTTCTGGGGCTTTTGCAATGATTGCCCTGTTGGCTTGGACCGCAGGAAGAAAGTTCCGAGGAGACAGGACGACATGACACGTACTTTTCTTAATTCCAAGGGTTTCCGAGATGTTCCGAACCAAACAAGCATCTCACAACGTAGCGAGGGAGAAATGAAAATGAATTCCATGAAATGGTATGTGGCCTCTGTAGTCGCGATTATGTCTGTGGCGACATGTAACTTTGCGCTGGCTGTCCCAACGATCGACGGTAATGCGAGCGTAGCTGATGGCTATGCCTCACTTTCTCTTCAGACCACGAATACGCAGTTTGGAGATGCGGATACGGGTGACGCAATCAACGGCGGCGGCGGCTCGGAAATCAACCAGGTATTTGGAAAAATCGAGGGGGGCCGGCTTTACATTGTTGTGGCAGGCAACCTGGAGACGAATTTCAATAAGTTAGAGGTATTCATCGATTCTGAGACGGGCGGCCAAAACACCCTTGATGGTTCGACTTTGCCAGCGGGCGTCGATGGGTTCTGCTGTGGTGGCGCTCCCGATGGTGCCTTGCAAAGGATGGGCGGAGGAGCAGATGGCCTCGGTCTTGAAAAAATCACCTTCGACTCGGGATTTGATGCCGACTACTATCTCACGTTTACCAACGGATTTGAAACGCTGCGTCCTGGCCTGCCGAGCGAGCTTCAGTTTTATGCGGCAAGTGCTGCGTTCGCAGAACTTAACAACGGCCCTACAGGGGCAAGCGGTACCCTGGGCATGCAGCTTGCACAGCGAGGCTTGCCTAACGTATTACGCGGCACGACAGCTGACTTCGATACCGATGGCAATGTCGACGGGAGCGAGTTTCTTACTTGGCAGCGTAACTCCGGTGCTCTTGGTGGAGCCTCGAGAGCCAATGGCGACGCTTCAGGCGACGGCAACGTAGACGGAGCCGATCTAGGCATCTGGGGATCGAACTTTGGCTTCAATGTGGCCAACTCTTCGCTGGCTGATTTTCCGTTCGCTCCTCAGTCGGCTGGAATTGACAACTCGGAGGCCCTGATCGGACCTGCTCTTCCTGGTCTAAGCCAGGGCAATTTGATCGACCGAACTTACGCCCTCGGAGCTGGTGGCTGCAATGCTGACAACTCCGGTGCCGACTGTGTGGCCGCGGAACTCGAATTTGTTCTTCCCATCGATGTGGCGAACGACCCGATGAATGCTTTTAGCCATCGCGACATGAACAATTTCGTTGATTTGCAGATGGCTTTTGATAACAGCAATACGGCGGGTGTTACTGGAGACTCTGGCTTAGCAGGTAACTACAGTGACCCGACGCTCGAAGATCCTAGCTTGGTTACTACCGGCATTGAGTTCTCGATTCCGCTCTCGGCGATCGGCAACCCCTCGGGGACTAACATCCGGATCACTGCCTTCGTCAATGGCGCAGGTCACGACTACCTCTCGAACCAAGTCTCAGGCGCGGGTACACTTCAGGAAAACATCGGCCCTCCGGGGTTTGCTGACTTCTCGGATAACGCGTTTTTCCCTGGCGACCAGTTCGTAACGCTTGCCGCTCCTCTTTCAGCCCTGGGTACCGGATCGGTTCCTGAGCCTTCGTCGTTGGCATTGATTTGCTTGGGAGCCCTTGCATGTGGTCTCACCAATCGTCAAAGAGTGAATCGCTAAACAGCCTTCTCCCGTCGACTTCTACGGGCCGTGATAAAGACTGGCCGCAACTGAGAGCAGCTGCGGCCAGTCCTTTTTTCTCTTGCGAGTGTCTTGTGTGTCAAAATTTCCGAGGTGTTTTATGAGCAAGCCATTCAACCTGACCAGCAGGCTGACCGGCTCGACCTATGGCAAGCTCTTAAAAGACGCCGCTGTTGCCATAACTTGGGTCGCCTTGCCGCTAGTGGTCATGAGTGGCTGTCAATTTGAAGAGGTCTCTCCCACCCCAGTAACCGCAGTAGAAATGCAGGCGAGCCCTGACACACTCGATCCTGTGTTAACCACGGCAGCCTTACCTGCCTCGCCGGTCCGAGTGTTCGACGAAGCAGCCGTTGATAAGACCATTCCCGACTGGGTTACAGAGGCGGTTTTCTATCAGATTTTTCCCGAGCGGTTCAGAAATGGCGACCCGAGCAACGACCCGACTCATGCCTCGTTAGAAGACCCTGACTCAACGCCCACGAGCTGGAAAATTTCTCCTTGGACCGGCGATTGGTACGCTCGTGCAGAATGGGAGCAGCAAGCAGGCGCCAACTTCTATGACCACGGCGTTTTTAACCGCCGCTATGGAGGCGACCTCCAAGGGATACTCGACAAACTTGACTACCTACATGACTTAGGCATCAACACGATCTATCTGAATCCCGTCTTCTACGGAAAATCGCTGCATAAATACGATGCCGCTTCGATGCACCACATCGACCCCTACTTTGGCCCCGATCCGGCTGGGGACCTTGAGCTCATGCGTGATGAGTCGGGCGATCCCGCGACTTGGCACTGGACAACAGCCGACAAGCTTTTTCTAGAACTCATCGAAGCGGCTCACAAGCGAAATATCCGGTTAATCATCGATGGGGTGTTTAATCACACTGGCCGAGCATTCTTCGCGTTTGCCGATATCCTTGAGAATCAAGGCGAGTCGCAGTACCAAGATTGGTACCTCGTACAATCGTTCGACGACCCAACCACCAAGCAGAACGAGTTGAAGTATAAAAGTTGGTGGGGCTACGAATCGCTGCCTGAGTTTGCGGACTCTCCCTCGGGAGACAATCTCCATCGTGGGCCGAAGCAGTATGTTTTCGATATCACTCGCCGCTGGATGGATCCCAACCACGATGGCGACCCGTCCGACGGTGTCGATGGCTGGCGACTTGATGTTGCTAACGAAGTGCCCATTGATTTCTGGCGTGATTGGAACACGCTTGTTCGCGAATTGAACCCCGAGGCTTACACCGTCGGAGAATTTTGGAACGAAGCATTAGACCACTTACTCAAGGGACGGTTCTCGGCAACGATGAACTACCACGGCTTTGCCTATCTGGTAAAGGGTTTTCTGATTGATGGAACCCTGACACCAGGCCGCTTTGGACAAGAGTTGCAATCGCGCCGCCAAAGTTTTCCCTTGGCTATGCAATACGCACTCCAAAATCTAATCGATTCGCACGACACCGACCGAATGGCCTCGATGATTGTCAACGCAGGAAACAATCGCTACCACCAGCCCGACCGCTTTGACTACGACGTTTCCGA
>JAJRUA010000214.1 GCA_024278035.1 Planctomycetota bacterium
CCGGTTCATGCTGAAGAAACCGGGGCTAGCGCCCCAACGGCTGATTCAGTGAACCCTAATTTTTAGCTGTGACAGAGCACTAAGGCCCAATCATTGGCTGGAGAAGCTGTTTCGGCCCGACTAGCAGGGCGAAAGTGGGGGGATTACAATGAAAAAGTCCACATATTCGGGCTTATGGGGCGTCTCGTTTGGCTGGAAACTGAACGAAGGCTCCTGAAAGCACGTATTGAAAAAGCAAGGAAAAGTCCGAAAAGCCCACCCGACACCGTTTCTGATTCTTTCACACGGCGGCGAACAATCGATCGTCGCGTCTGTCATTAGGTAAAAATCTCCGCCCAGCACCTTTGCTCGGCAGGGATACACATCCGACAGGAGAAGTGAGTCTTATGACTGTAGCGACCGGCACAACGCTCGACGCGAGCGTTCTCATCTTGAACCGACAGTACATGGCGATCCATGTCGTGAGCGTCCGGCGCGCTTTTGGGCTACTGATGCGGGATCTGGCAGAGGTGATCCACATCGAAGATGGCCAGTACGGGAACTACGATTTCAACTCCTGGCGAGAAATCAGCGCCTTCCATGCAGAGTTTGGCGAAGAGGGGGGGGCGAATCCGCATGACGATTGGGTCAAGAGCGTTAATTTTCTTGTCCGTGCGCCGCGGGTACTTCGACTGCTGCACTTCAGCCGCGTTCCGAAGCAACGGGTCCGTCTCAATCGGCGGAACCTGTTCGCCCGCGATGGCAACCTATGCCAGTACTGTGGCCAATCGTTTACTACAAGTGAGCTGAGTATCGACCATGTCGTGCCGAGTTGCCGGGGCGGCGAAACAACGTGGGAGAACGTTGTTTGCGCCTGTGTGAAATGCAATGTCCGTAAGGGGGGGCGTACACCCACGCAGGCTCATATGAAGCTCATCAAGAAACCGGTCCGCCCGAAGCGAAGCCCGCTGATGGCGATCAAGCTGGGGAACCCCAAGTACGCAAGCTGGCGCACGTTCGTCGATGCGGCCTACTGGTCCGTCGATCTCAAGTAAGGTTATGCGCGAAAAAAATCTCGATAGCTGTGCCGTCCTCGGCCACGGAGTGTTGCGTCGGCCCGTGAAGGAAACTCGCCGAGGTCGGGGACGACCCGGCTCTCACGGTAAGGAAACGGGCAGAGAGAAGCACGATACGAAAAAAGACCGTCGCTCTACTTCAGCGACGATCTTTTTCCGCTTTTTTACAGCCGCAAATTAGCCGTCGGTGTCACAGAGAGGGTCTTTTTTCTCGGTGATGACTTCACATTCCTCAACCTTCTCGGCGTTCAGAGCGGTAAAATCAGACCACTCCTCCGGTACGTTGTCTTCGTGGAAAATTGCCTCGACCGGACACTCCGGTACGCAAGCTTCGCAGTCGATGCACTCTTCCGGATGGATGTAGAGCATTTTTTCACCCTCGTAAAAGCATTCGACGGGGCAAACAACCACGCAGTCGGTGTACTTGCAGTCAAAGCAAGGTTGGGTGACAACGTGTGCCATGGTGGCAATCTCCTGGTTTAGTAGTTGGTGAGGTAGTTGAATAGCTTGGGGGGATAGCTGGAATAGCCAAAGGCTCCGGCGGTATTCCGGCGAGCCAAGGAATAAAAGTCCTTGATTGCAGCGAACCCGTGTTGCGACCCAGTATCGTTAAGGCGATGCCAAGCCGTTACGTAGCAACTGCTTACGCCAATCCTATCGGCGATCCACTGCTTGGCAAACTAGGCTCAGTTCGCTCGATTGTCAAGAAGTGGTGAGTTTGCCGATTGGACCGATTTGGGCCGATCTGCCGCTCTGTTGTTGCTAGGAAGCTAACCTCTACGTACTATTGAAGTAGAGGTCGATGGCACGGCAGAGCCGATGACAGATGCAGAGTGCTGTCTGGAGAGAGGAAAACAAGGCCGAAGGATCAGGGCAGGGGCGCCAACGCATTTCTGCGATTTCGTTCAAGCAAGGGCGGAGACGCTGCACTAAGGAAAAACTGTAGGTAGACAACTGTGTCCCTGTCACAAATTGATCGAGAATTACTCCAGCGGTGCCTCGCAGGCGAGGACTCCGCTTGGCGCACCTTTGTCGACCGCTTTGTCGGCGTTGTGACCCACGTCGTGAATCATGTGGCCGATTGCCGTGGCGTCGTGCTCACCCCCGCCGATCGCGAAGATTATATCGGCGAAGTACTCCTCACGATCCTTAGTGACGACATGGCCGTGCTGCGTCGCTTCCGTGGCGCGAGTTCGCTGGCGACTTACCTGACGGTGATCGCCCGCCGCGTCGCCACCCGGCGCTTGATGCGACAGACCGGAGTGACACCTCTGGCGGAGGTGGCACATGTCGTCTCAGAAGAAAATAATGAGCAGCGAATCGACAACGCCGAACAAGTTGAGCAAATGCTCGGTGATTTGCCGACGCACGAGGCGGAGGTCATTCGGCTCTACCATCTTCAGGGGAAGAGCTACCAAGAAATCAGCCGCGTTGTCGATATGCCCGAGAACAGCATTGGCCCTCTCCTGAGCCGTGCTCGTGGCCATCTTCGCCGTCGTGCCGGAATGCAAGAACCGACGGGTTGAGTTGCCGTATCAAAACTATTTTGCAAAATCATTTTGCCAAGCCGCAGGCGGAAGCCAGCGGACTGTTTGGTTAAAACCGCGGCTTCCGCCTGCGGCTGGGAATATCGACTACAGCGCGATGCCTGTCGCCGGAATTCGTCCTCTCATTGGCGCTGTGTTTAGCGGCACTGTGTTAGGTGCTGCATTCAACGGCATGCTGACCGGTTGGCTCAGGGGTTGTTGCAAAGGAGCCACCGCTGGTGAACCGAACTCCGTGTGAATTGCCGCATGGGCTTTCCAGGGGCTAGCCGCAGAGGCGCCTGCCAAGTCCCACGTGGCAGCCGAACCTTGCGTCCCTAAGGGAGCGTGGCTTGCGAGATCAACGACCGGAAAGCCATTGAGCTGTGGCATCTGCCAAAGCTGGCTGCTCTCAATCAGTGGTGCATTCACGACAATCGGCCCGGTGTGGATTTTCAGAGTGAGCTGGGCGGCTGGTACGCGTATCTCTACTTCCTCAGGAAGCGAAGCCCCTGAGATCGCGTCGTAATAGAATCGCTTGGCCAACGCGCTCGCCGTGAGCGATCCGGCTGCGTCGTACAAGTGTTGTTCGCGAACCTGGGCCGTTCGGCGATCGACCATATAAACTTTCGTTACGAGGCCCGTCGGTGTCGAGACTTGCGCGCGAATTTCGATCGTTCCATTACCGTGCGGGAAGGGCCCTTGGTAGCTTGCCGAAGGATCCAGCGACGGAAGGCCGAGCGCTTCGCTGAGCCAAAGCGGATCAATCGGCATCTGCTGGCGGGCTGGGCTCGTGGCAAACTGGTCGTGTCGTGCGGTGAAAATGCCCGCCGGTTCGTTTCGCCGGGCCCACACCCAGAACCGCTCTTCGTTGCTACCGAGATCCACCTCGGGGCCCGTAAGGGTCGTCACGGCACGCAGCCGAAAACGACGTGGCCGCTCTGCCGCAATGCTCCCGGAGAGGAGCGGCAACCCGGCCATTCCGGGCATCGTGAACGAGGCTTTGTTGGCCTGGTACGTTTGCACGCGATCGGTGTTGGTGTTCACTGCTGCGACGATTTCGGCAACTGTCGAAGTGGGCGTTAGCACCGCCGGAGCTTGAGGGCCGCCCAACGAGGCGAAGGGCATTCCGGCTCGCGGCGTACACGACGCCCCCATCGACGCGCAAAGCACAAGCAGCGCGGCAGCGTGAAGTGAAAGCGAGCGATGTGGATTTAAGATAGGCATTGTATTGCAAACGCATTACATTAAGCGGCATCACTGTGGAGCAACTGCATGAGTGACGCTTCGACTTCGTGCCTGCGATCGGGCGTAGGTGTTATGGCAAGGACTTCGTAGGTAGCATCGTTCGAGGGACAGTACAGGCGCAGTGTTTCGACCGGCGGATCGGGCTCGTTTTGCTCGTCGGGATCGTAAGCATGAAGGGCTCCTAGGAAATTACTCCCTTCCAGTCGTAACACGCGGCGGCGTACGAGGAGCAGAGCCAGCACGTAGCGCATTTCAGCTTGTTTCGGGTCGTCCGTCCATCGGTGGAGCAGGCTGAGCAACACTTCGTTCGGTGCCATCGTTCCTTTGCCAGAGCAGTCCACCAGCTTGGCACGCCACCACCCGATCGCCTGTTCGGGCGGTCCGATCCAGGCGTCGGCCGCAATATCGATCCGTTTCGTCTCTTGCTCATCCTCAATCAGTGCCGAGTAGTACGTCTCGCCCGGCTTAAGCGAACGATCCGTCACCGCACAGCGACGCGAAAAGCGGCGGACTTCGTACGCATGCTGCATGGGCTGACGACGGATCCTAGGGATGACAGAAGGCGAATATCACGCGCAGCGGATCGTAGAGAAGCGGGCTCAACGCCACAAGTCGCGTTGGCGGTGCTAGCGGGCCGTGAAGAAGCGATTGGAGGAGCCGCCGGGGCCGATGCCGACTCGCAGCTTGCCTAGGCAACGGGGGCAGCGGCCTTCGTAGGCATCGCCTGCCAGATTGGGGTAGATGCGGGCGTAGGTGCCACAGCAGGCGAACGTCACCCCGAGAAACTGCCCCGTCCGCTCTGCCGGTGCATCGGCGGCGGATTTTGTATGCAAATCGAGTTGGGAACCACGTTCCGACATGGTTAGAAAAATATCCTTGGAGAAAGGAGACCACAAGGTCAGATCGGCACACGCAGACCGACAGCTCGCTCTTCTTATCGGAGCCCGTATTATCCGATCGTTTCTCCTAGCCACAGGCGAAAGCCGACGGTGGAAGCAGGCAAGTCACGGCTTCCACCTGCGGCAAAGAGAGAGGATTTCCCGTTTTTATCGTTGCACCCGAACCTTGACGGTCCCCGC
>JAJRUA010000215.1 GCA_024278035.1 Planctomycetota bacterium
CTTGGCTTTCACTTCGGTCCGTAAATGGGATTTTTGCCGTCCCATTTACTTTGGCGATACGGTATACGTCGTAACGACGTGCATCGAAAAAGCCCCCTCTGGGCGACGGACAGGCAAGGTCTGTTGGGACCGAAAACTGTTCAATCAACGGGACGAAGTCGTCCAGGAAGGTGTTTTCGAAACGCTCGTTGCGATTGAAAACCCCGGCCCCCGGCGAGGTTTGTTCGAGCCCCAATCGGTCCCCACCGAGTCGACGACGGTCACTCCGTCAAAACTCAGCCGCTAGTGGCTTTCGGGCCTTCTCGCTGTCTGGCCTTCTTATACCCCTCCTCTCTTCCGTCCGAACGAATCCGCGTCAGCGTCCGAACGAATCCGCGTCAGCGTCCGAACGAATCCGCGTCAGCGTTCCAACGAATCCGCGTCAGCGGATAGGCCCGGAGGGCCGATAATCGGGTAGCCGGGACGGTTGCCCGTCCCGGCCCCCACATCACCTAGCATGCGGGTCCGCACTAGGCGATTCCGCGAAGGGGAACAAGATCGTCCCAGAGTTGCCTTAGCGAAAGAAGTCCTTGGTGCGCAAGCCATTTGTTGGGCATCGCAATACGCATGGCGGGTGTCCGTGACAGCCGCCAATACTTCTTGCGACTCATCGCGTGTTGGATTGCCATCTCTCGGTCGACGCCGAGGGCCACGAGTTTACGGATGCGCGTGCGGACACGCCGCCATTGCTTCCAATAACACATGCGGATTCGACGCCGGATCCAGCTATCAAGGCGGGACATTCTATCCTGATTAGAAGCCAAACCAAAGTAACCGATCCAACCTCGCAAAAAGCGGTTGAGGTCAGTCAAACGGCGCTCCATCGAGATCCCCCGGCTACGACCGGTCAACTCTCTGATGCGTCGTTTGGCGGCTTGCAGTTTCTTTGGCGAAATTCTAATCGTCACACGTTTACCAGCAAATATGAACCCAAGGTATTCGCAGCCTCGGGACAATCTCACGCTGCTCTTTTGCTCGTTCACGACGAGCTTCAGACGCTTGGTAAGAAATCGCTTCACCGACGCGAATACTCGCTGCGCACTCCGTTCGCTTCGCACGAAGATGATAAAATCATCAGCGTACCGTACGAACTTTAGGCCGCGGCCTTCCAACTCTTTATCCAGCTCGTCGAGCAATATATTGCTCAGCAGGGGGCTGAGTGGACCGCCTTGTGGCGAGCCTTCCTTCGTCGGTTGCAACACGCCTTCGGCCATCACACCCGCTCGCAAATACCGTCCGATCAACTGCAACAGACGCCGGTCGTGAACCTTGCGGCTCACGTAGCACATCAAAACGTCATGTTGAACTCTGTCGAAGAATTTCGACAGGTCAACGTCGACGCAGTGTGTGTGGCCTTGCCGGATGATCTGCTGGACTTGTTTTGCTGCTCCGTGGGCGCTCCGGTTGGGGCGAAAGCCGAAGCTAGAATCCGAAAAGTACGGATCGAAGATCGGCGTCAGGACTTGGCTGATGGCTTGTTGAATGAGTCGGTCGAGCACGTTTGGAATGCCGAGCTGACGCTCACCGCCACCGTCTTTCGGGATGGTCTTTCTACGTACCGGTTGTGGGCGGTACGTCCCATCCAGGAGTCGTTGTCGCACAGAGGGCCAGTTTGCACTTACCCAGTCCTCAAACTGTCTGATCGTCACGCCGTCGGGACCGGGGGCACCCCGGTTCCGTTTGACTTGACGCCATGCGCGGTCGAGATTGTCTGTGGAGACAACGAGCTCCATCAAAGCGTCTACTGGAGACGCGCTCAAGGCTGGCTGATCGTTGCCCGCCGGACTGGTTGACTCTTGGCAGAGTAATTTCCTTCGGTCCGAGTTCATCGCTAGCTCCTCCTTATTCTTCATGGTTCGGTCCTTCCCGTCACCGCTGGAGTGCGATGGCTCGGTACTACGACCTCGGCTGACTGCTGGAATCGTCGGGATGCTTTCACAGCCCAACTCCGGCTTTCGGTATAAAGCCTACTCCCGGACCTGGATTCCAGCTCTCCCAGGATAAGACGATTAACTTTCACCGCACAAGCTCTTGATTTACCAGGGAACGTGAACGAAACGGTTTCGCAGATGTTTGGCTCGCTTACCGGCGCGCCCCAGCCTTGTATCAAGTTTCTGTTCGTAGCCTCGCGGCTTTGATGAAAATGGGGCTGACGACGATTCTTTGTCAGCTTACCGACCCATTCGCGGGCTTCCTCCCCACGCTCGGTCACCCTCACGCAGTTGCCCTCATCTAGTAATTTATCGATCAGAGTCACAGTTGGTGTACTGCCTTCCTTAAGATCTTCGTTCTCTTACAGGGGACTTGCACCCCACAAGTTAATCGCCATGACTGGCGTACCAAAAACTGCCGGGGTCGGTACGGCCCCGGTTGACTGCACTACCCCCAAACGCGGGCCCCCGAATTGGCGGCTCCGCCGCCAATTCGGGGGCCCGCTTGTTGCGCGGCGCAATCTAGTCCGGCGGTTGAAACCCAATGGCACTTA
>JAJRUA010000216.1 GCA_024278035.1 Planctomycetota bacterium
GCCACAGGCCCCCAGCGGTAGTTTGTCCATTCCGAAGTAAGCGTCAGATGAATGCCATAATCCAAGTCGGGGTTCTCACGAGCTATCTCGGCGAACTCCTTGAACCAAGGGCAAGGCACCATAATGCTTGCCGACGACACCACCCCATCCTTCATCGAATCGATCGTCCCCCGATTGACCGAATGCGACATCCCAGCATCATCGGCATGAATGATCAAATACTTCTTGCCATCATTGGGCTCCGAATATGCGTTCGGGCAAACCAAACTCAACAAAACGGTAAAGCACAAAAATCGACAAAATGCAACAGAGAGTGTGTGTGCAGCCTTCGACATCAGAGAACTCCTCGTGTTCAAGATAGTAACGCAGCCATCCAATATAGCGATTAAACATCTCAAGGGAAACAAACCGTTGGAAGGCCTGCAAGACGAATCCATAGAATTACGAATCTCGCCAAATTAACAAGAAAAATCTCCTGTCAACCAAAAAACAATCTGCATCACGAGAAACCCGTATGCCGCTCGTCCTGATCGTCGCACCCCACTTCTTGCAAACTGAAATTTGGACATTGGTTATTCCAGTGCCCAACTGCTATCCTGTCACACCAGCATTTCAATATTCGCATCGTTTATTCCTGGGGAGATTTTAGATGCTTGAAAACGCCGGCCTGATCCTTGGTTTGTCAGTTCTTATCTTTTGTGCCTTACGCGGATTCAGCATCATCCTCGCCTCGTTACTCGCTACGGTGGTGGTGATTGTTACGAACCACCTCCCTCTTGCCGATTCTTTGCTAACCGATTTTGCTGTCGGTCCGCTAGGTGGGTTCACTTTCGCCGGAAAGTTTTTCTTACTCTTCGTCTCGGGAGCCGTATTCGGACGTATGATGGCCGAGACCAAGGCAGCCCAGGCCTTGGCTTGGTTTCTTGCGGATACGATTGGCAGCGATCGCGCACTCTGGATCATCACCGGCGCATTCGCCATTCTGACTTACGGAGGAGTCTCGGTTTTTATCGTTATCTTTGCCCTCTACCCTTTAGGCGTTGAGCTAATTCGCCGTGCAAATATTCCCAAACGTCTCTTCTGCGGAGCAGCTATTTTAGGCTCCGGTACATTTACCATGACCGCGTTACCGGGAGCCCCGTCGATTCACAATGCGATCTCTGCCGAAAAACTAGGCACCAGCCTTTTTGCTGGTCCGCTCCTGGGGCTCCTTGCCGCTGCGATCATGTTCGGCTTGGGGATGTGGTATCTCGAACGAGAAAGAATAAAGGCGGCCCAAAGGGGCGAAGATTTTGTGCCTGCTCCTCACGATGTCGAGCCCAGCGAGAAGCACGAAGCAAACCCTTCGAGCCCTATCCGGGTCATCCTACCACTCGTAACCGTAATCGGCCTAATCCTATTGCCCAAAGCACTCTTGCAATGGGTTGACGTGGCCTCCGACGCATGGCTATCTCAAGTCCTTGTCTTTGCCAACCAGCAGCATATCCTTTGGCCGAGTAGCGCACTTTTTATCGGCACGATAGTCACCATTGTCCTGCACCCTCGTATCTGGTCGACCGCATCAACAATCGTCAGCCGCGGTGCCCAGGATGCGATTATGCCCCTTATTAACACGGCTGTGGTCGTAGGTTTTGGCGGCGTGGTCGCGAAAACAGCGGGCTTTTCGTCTTTCTCAAAGCTCGTGGTCAACGCACCCTTGCCGCCACTCGTTTTACTATTTCTCTCGGTCAACATCGTTGCAGGAATCGCCGGGTCAGCCTCGGGGGGCTTGCGAATATTTATGGAAACACTTTCTCCCAGCTACTTAGCGATGGGGATCCAGCCCGAAGTGCTGCACCGTATCGCCACCGTTTCTGCTGGCGGCTTAGATACCCTGCCACACTGCGGAGCCATCATTGCCATGTTTACGATCGTAGGATTAACTCACCGCCAAGCCTACCGCGACGTCTTCATCGTCTCCGTCCTCATTCCAATGATCGCTTCGCTAACCCTTGTTTTTGTAGCCAGCGTTTTTTGATGCTCCCATAACCGTCGACGTCTTACGTTGTGCGATCAACAATATCCGCCAACAGCTTCTGAAGTTGTTCTACGCGCTCTTGCTGAGCCGAGTCGAATGATCCCAAAAAGTCGCCCTCCTTCTCGCCTAGGGTCTGTCGCAACAGTCGTCCAAGCTCAGCTAAGGTTGCGTCCATCGAACGTGGAGGATCGATCGCCTGCCGTTCTTTCTCCGAGAGCGACTGATGGTAAAGCGCAACGAAGCGGAAGTCGCGAGTCAATCTTTCTAACCGGTTTACCTGCTTTTCAAGGAATTCGATATCGGGAGAACTCGCCAACAAGAGTGCCATTTCAATTTGGTTGAGTCCTTCATGGTAGCCCGTAATACGAGCAACCAACTCGGTGAGGTTTATTTTGACTTCTATGGGGTGTTCAGGCTCCACAACGGTTTGAGTTAACAACGGTTCGTCAACTTCTTCAGCGCTTGCTGCTTCTTGTGTGCTTGCTGCTAAGTTGTTGATCAACAATTCTTTATGAGACGCTTCAATCGTCTCGGTGCTA
>JAJRUA010000024.1 GCA_024278035.1 Planctomycetota bacterium
CAAAGGCGCTAAGACGCAAAGAAATAAGAAAGCTAGACAGGATCACAGGATTGAAAAGGATCGACAAGATTTTTATCCGGTTAATCTCTTTCGATCCGGTGATCCTGTCCGGCTTCCTTTGCGACTTTGCGTGAATTCCATCGGCTCTAGGCAGGTTCAGCGAACAAAGCCTTCAGGGCAATTTGTGACCACGATTCGTACTGCTCCATGTCGGCAAGCAGTTTCTCGACGGGCAAGAAACGGGCGTCGGCCAGATCGTTTTCTCTTGGCTCGACTCGTGGCTCGTCTACGTCAAAAATATGGACCACGCCAAGATGCACTTTGCCTACCGGCGTTTCGTCGTCGTTGATAACTCCAACTTGCTGTTCGGTGTAGGTGGTATCGATGCGAACCTCTTCGGCCAGCTCTCGCTCAAGGCCTTGGCGGTAGACGTCGGCTTGGCCTGTGGCGGCCGATTCGTCGAGCGTTGAGATATGCCCCCCCACGCCGACACTTCGCTTGGCACGCAATCGTTTCTCGCCACCGCCACCGCCACGCTGGTATGAGAAGATGGATATCCCTCCCGCCGCATCGGTGTGACGAAACAGCACGTAAGGGATCAGTTGCTTGAAGCTCGGGTCCTCTTCCATTTGGGGTCGCGGACGGTAGCTGACTTGGCCACTGCCTAGGAGGGGGGCCAAGTACCGATCGACATCGGGCGAAAAGCCTTGGAAGTGCCCCAGTTCATGGAGCAGTGCGGTCGGTACAACAAGAACCTGCTCTTCAATCGCAGCGTCAGTAGCCGTGGACATAAGGGAATCCTTTCTCGGAGGTGGTTGTTCAGTAGGCTGGACAGTATAAAACGTGGGACCACAAACGGCGAGCGGGGGCGTCAGCCTGGGCCAGCGCGTATAAATGGCTATGATTAGCAAAGCTACGGAGGGTCATTTATTTCCTGCGTTTCTCTTGATATGGCAGAGCCGATTCAGTAAGTCCCCCTTAGACTTAGACCAAGTTCATCGAAGGATTTTAGCCCGGTGATGTCCTGCTCTTCGATCTTCTCTCGCTGTTTCGATCTCATGCCGACGATTATGCGCGCTAGAAAATCGGGGCGCAAGTCTAACTAAACCACGCCTACCGCCTGGCTTTCGTGCCGAATGCCATTCGGGCAGGCCCGTTTTTCACGGGAAGCGTTATTTCCCGTAAGCCTAATGATGGAAGCTACTTACGGCCATTCGGTGGCGTCACCAATAGGGCCTCGGAAGAATCGGGCGAATTCCATAAAAGATTCTGGTACCAGTTACGCCCCCTGCGCGCCTTGTTTCTAATAGAGAAGGAGGTTTGTCTCTTCTCTCCGCTTTTCCTTTTCACCTACGGTCGGTGCCCGCTTGGTATTCGCCAACGGGGCCTGTTCCTAATACCCAAGAATGGTTGGTTGATCACCACGAATCGCCTGCCTTTGAACGATGACTCTTCACCCGATGGTGGAGACGACGAAGAACGCCGGGCGGCGTTTGCTAGAGTTTTTGCGCAGCACGATCGTTGGCTTTACGCCTACTTAATGACGCTGCTCGGCAAACCGGCCCATGCGGAGGAAGTGTTTCAAGAGGTTTGCGTTGTGCTGTGGCGAGAGTACGAAAAGTTTGACCTCTCGACTCCGTTTATGCGGTGGGCGAGCGTTGTGGCGCTCAATCAGGTCCGCAAGTTTCGTCGCAACTTGCGGAGAAACGAGCGATGGCTTTCGGATGCAGTCGTTGATTTGCTTGCTGAAGAGGCGGTCGAGCAGGCCGACCTGCTGGAAAGCCGCCGCCACGCCCTTCATGATTGCTTGCAACGACTTTCGCCCTCCGACCGTGACCTCGTAAGACTTTGTTACAGCGATAGTAAAATAACCATTAAAGAGGCGGCAGCCCTGCTCGACCGCCCCGCCAACACGGCCTACAAGGCTCTCAACCGTATTCGCCGGGCACTGCACGATTGCATTACCCGTCGCCTTGCATCGGAAGGACTCGCTTAAAGCCAATGACCCGAACCGAACTACAACGACTGCTGGCCGATTGGAGCAATGGGGCTCTCTCGGCTGAAGACGCGCACCGGCTGGACGAGCAAATTCGACTCGACCCGAAGGCCCGTAGCCTTTACCTACAGTATGCTTCGGTTGAAGCGGAGCTTCGCTCCACTTTTGCTGGAGCCGGTTGGATCGGAGAGCTAGATGAAACGCTGGGGGATAAAACACGGGGTGAAAAAGCGCGGGGTGATGAAGTGCTGGCGAAGGGGGCGGGCGAGGCTCTTGTCTCTCGTTCAAGTGCCTCTCGTTCAAACCGTCGGCACTTGAGTCATCGGCACCCCGCAAGCCGCGCTCGTACGTTGGTCGCTTGGCTTGCTATTGCCGCTTCGCTTATGGGGGGCGTCTCGCTCGTTAATTGGGACAATTCTTCGCACACGAACCTGGTCGCTTCCACCAATTCTCCAGAAGCTTCTCTCGATTCCCTGGGAGCTTCTCTCCCCAGGAAATCTATCGCTGAGAAAACCGTTGTCGCCCGGGTCACGGCGACTCGCAATTGTCGCTGGTCAGGAGATTCTTCAGCGATCGGATTTGGTGCTGAACTGCTAGCGGGACAGCATTTGCAGCTTGACGCCGGGCTAGTCGAGATCACCTTCGAGGGAGGCGCTCGCGTCATTCTTGAGGGTCCTGCGAAGCTCAATCTCTCTGTCCACGGCCCCTCTGTTCATGGCCCCTCTGTCCACGGCGAGTCGGCAGGGGGCGGTTCCATTTTGCAGAGCGGCCGCCTGGCGGCGACACTGCCTGCCGGTTTGCAAGTCATCCCGGTTCGTACGGCACGGATGGGAGTAACGATTGCTTCTGCGCAAGATGCCGAGGGCGTCTCCGAAAAGGGACTCCACTTTGGCCTGTCGGCTGATGGTTATGGTGGAGAAGAGATTCATGTCTTCCGTGGCCGATTGGAAGCCTACTTAATGCCCGTCGTTTCCTCAGGTTCCCCTGGGCTGGCTGCAGAAGCCGTGACGCTCCGAATGGTTCGTCTTGGGAAACGCGAGGCGGCGAGAGTACAGCCTGCTTCGACGACGGTAGCAAAGTTCTTTGCCAATGGCGATAAGTTCGTACGTTCGATTGCTTCGACCGGCGGACCACAGGATGGGCTCTATGCATACGAGGGCTTCGATTACCCCGCGGGACAACTCTCGGGACAGAACGGTGGCTTCGGATGGGCCGGGGCTTGGGCCGACATTGAGGCGGCTTGTCCTCCGGGGCAACTCGCCACGAACGTCGTTGGCGAAGGGGGGCTCAAGTTCCCCAAGTTCCGTTCGATCGGTGGCCATGCCACGCAATTGGCCCAACAAAATCGCATTCGCCGGGCGCTTAGCACTTCGCTAGGTGGCGTGTTCGATTCCGCAGGTCTTGTTGAGAACCAAGATGGGCAGCGTCTCGTCGGTGCCAATGGCCAGACCGTTTATCTCAGCTTCTTACAGCAGGTGAACAAAGTGGACGATGGCTTTTACGGGCTTGAGCTTCATCGGGGCGACGGCAACAAAAATCGTGTCCTCTGTATTGGCAACGGTGCGGAGGGGGCCGGCTACGGCGTCACCTCCAAC
>JAJRUA010000217.1 GCA_024278035.1 Planctomycetota bacterium
CTCGGCATGCAAAGTGCCCAGCTATAAGGTTGGCAATTGCCTATAAAAGGCGGACTGCAAGGAAGCGGCTAGAGCCTAGATTTGTAGGTATTGGTTTGACTGACTATCCTAGGGACAGGCCTAGGGACAGGGTCGCAAAGGCCAGCGGCAAGAGCTGCCTCTGGCCGTATCTTGTGAATTAACGATGCGTTTTAGAAAAGAGGGGCAGAGGATATGTTGCGGACTAGAGGACAGACGATGGCGATCGTTGTTGGTTTTGGGTTGGTAGCCTGTTTAAGCAATGGCGCAACCAAGGCAGCTACTCCCATTCAAAGGAGCCACTATCGGACTCCTGATACGATCGTACCGGACGACTTGCCTCCGATCGGCTATCGCTACGACGGCTTGAATGGCCTGGAGCATCGGTCGTTGCGCCAGAGTTTTAAGTTGCCGATGGAAGCGCTGGCTGTGGCCGAATCGACCGGTGATCTGCTAGCGGCGGCGGTTGTCCAACCCGTGCCCAACCCCGATCGGCCTTTCTTGCCAATCTCTGCGGCGACCGACACCGCCGGTGATCCTTTTGCGGGTGAGAACAACCCTTCCGCAAGGGACGGACTTGGCGCTCTTGGCCGATTGTTTGCCAAAGAGGCGGCGCTACTTCGTGCCGTTCCCTCGGCCAGTTCTTCGGCTTCCTCCACGACAAACTCGGCGGCTAGAAACGAGACGCCGTTGGTTTCGGAAGACCCTTTTGCCGACAATTTGGCACCCGTTGATCGTGAACCGCAAGCGGAAGAAGCTGACCCGTTCGGCTCGGGCGAGGGCGACGACTTCGACGAAGATCCGTTTGGCGGTTTCTAGAGCTGGCCCCAGAATCCTCCGGAGGCATCTAAAGGCCTGAGGAAGATCGAAGTACCCAGTGATTTTGGCACACGCCAATCCGTGCGATTCGTGCCGACTGTAGCGGATTTTACGATACTCGGCCTAAGAAAAGGTTCGCTCCTCACCCCAATGCCGTTAAGGGATTCGTCTTAGGCGACGGAGAGTGGTATTCTGAAGGGGTGGGTGGTTGTCCCCTATCTGTTAGCTTCTTTCCTTCGCTTGGTGGAGTCTCCGTCGATGACTTTTTCACGACGCATTGCGCCCGTTTTCTTTTTACCCCTCTTCGCCTCGCTAGGCGTCGCGGTTTTCATTTCCGCTCTTGGTTGCGAATCCTCAGCGCCCGTCGAAGCGGAGTCGCGCCCTGTGCCGACGCCCCCCACACCGGAAGAGCAGTTCGAGAACATTGTAAAGACGCTTCGGCTCAAGGTTCAGGATCCGGCGATACGCGGCGGGTCGGCCGAGGCCGACTTCGGCAGCGAACCGGGAACGCCCGTCACCGATTGGTCGACGACCATTTCGCATAAATTATTATCCGTCGAAGAGGGCAAGCCGCGGCGTGCTGTGGTGACGATTTCTACCAAGTCAACCATCACGGTTATTTTGCCACAAGCGAATACGGACGACCCAACCAATGAAAAAAGTGGCACCCTGAGCGGCAGCAATCCGCCCAGGGTGGAAGGTATGCCTGATATCGAGTCGCTAAGGGTACCAATAAGTGGGACTCAGCTACTGGGGCGTTCTTCCATCAAGACTTTGCCAGACGAACAGCAAACCCGGCTTGGCTTCGAGCATCGCGACGGGAAATGGGTATTAGTAACGCCAATCGATGCCGAAGAAGAACCCTTCAACGCCGCGGCCGTTCGGTACGCCTTGAGACGACAGTAAGCGCGAGCCGCTGAAAGAAAACGGCAGACAGCCAATCCGTTTTAATCTCGGTCTAGCTTCCCGCCGTTGGTGAAAAACCGGCCTCGGTGATGATCTCATGCAAACGGTCTTCGGGGACGGTGCCCCAGATGGTGGTTTCGCCCGATACAAGATCGACCTTGGCTAGGCGAACGGCGGGGTCGGCACGGAGGGCCGTTTCGAGCTTATGAACACAGTTTTGACAGGTGAGGCCTTTTACATGGAGGGTGCTTGTAGGCGGAGTGTTGGCGATGTCCGAAGTCGTAAAGTAGGCGATTATGCGGCGCAGGTCGGACCAGACGAACCGGGCAAGCCAGACGCCCAGTACGATGGCACTAGCAACGGCCCACCAAGCGGTGCCATGCGTGTGAGCGCCGGTGTGAGCCAACGTTGCTGGTAGCTCGGTGCTGAACCATTTCTCAAAAAGCAGGCCGCCGAGGATCGATCCGCCAATAATGGTGGTTAGATAAATCAGCAACGGACGAGGTCCAAGGCCCCGATAGACGGCACCGATGGTGGCGGCGTTGGTCGCGGGGCCAGCCATGAGGAAGACCAGCACCGCTCCGAGCGGTAAGCCACTAGAGACTAGCGCCGCGGCGATCGGGGCTGATGCCGTAGCACAAACATAAAGCGGCAATGAAATGCCGAGCGCCGCGCCCATCGAGGCGAGGGCTCCGTAGCTGGCCAAGCTGGAAAAGGCGTCGGGGGGTATCCAAACGCTTATCGCGGCGGAGATAACGATTCCTACCACAAGCCAGCGCCAAATCGACTGGAGCAGTTCGTCCGCATGGAGGAAGGCGTCACGTAAGCGGGAACGCTTGGGCGGGGGCCGGGTGCTGCCAGAGGGCTCAAGGACCGGTAGCGAGAGGTTGCCCATCGCCATTTTGGGCTTGGGCGAAATCCATTCGGTGAGCCAACCCCCCACAAGGCCCGTCACCAGGGCAACCACCACCTTGAACAACGCCAAGGGCCAACCGAGAAGCGATGCGGTTACCAGGATCGAGTCCACGCCTGTCTGCGGAGTGCTAATGAGGAACCCGACTGCCGGGCCATCGCCGGCTCCTTGTTTTTTAAGGCCGAGGCCGACCGGTAGAACGCCACACGAACAGAGCGGCAACGGCACGCCGAGCCCAACTGCTTTGAGCACCCCCCAGCGTCCTGAGAGCTTGCGTTGCAAGAATCCTTCCGGCAAGTAGGCATGCATCGCCCCAGCGATCGCCGAGCCGAGCAAGAGCCACGGGGCGAATTCAAGGGTGGTGGCCCACATCTCGAGAAAAAGTTCTTGCATCTCGGAACCTACGGTACAAGGTTCTTCACCTAAATTTAGTGGAGAATAATCCATTCAATCGTAGCGTGCAGCCATCGGAAGTAGAATGGCCACCCAGACCAGAAAATCCGTGTTCTGAAATTGAAAGGAAGAGGAGTCTCTCGCAAAGGCGCGAAGCAAAGCAAGGCCCTTTTTTTCAGCCTTTTATCTTTCCTTTCGGCTACGATCCTGCATGATTGCCCTCATTTTTTTTGGCGCCTTCGCGCCTTTGCGAGAGGTTTTTTGGGGATTGGGCCAAAGCGCTTCACTTCCGATAGCTGAATCGTTACCTTGTTTCTCTCCTCCGGTCTTCCGCCTCCAACCTACCACCAGCCTCTCCCATGCCACGTGCTTTTTATACGGACTACCCTTGGGCCGATGCGGATATCGAACGAAAAATCCTTGCCGAGGCCGACTGTGATCTGGTGGTTTCACCTGATAATCAAGAGGATACGCTAGTGGCCCATGCCAGCGATTGCGAAGTGATTCTCACTTGCTGGGCCCCCGTTACGGCACGCGTCATTGATGCGGCAAAGCGATGCCGACATATCGCGCGCACCGGGATTGGCCTTGATAACATTGATGTGCCGCACGCTACAGCACAGGGAATGCTCGTGACGAATGTCCCCGATTACTGTGTTGAGGAAGTCGCCGAGCATGCGCTGGCAATGATTTTTTCGCTTGGGCGGAAAATTGGAGCGGGGCACCTAGCCACCAAACAAGGCATCTATAATTTGGTGGACTTACTGCCTGTAGAACGAATTCGTGGCAAGACGCTCGGCATAGTTGGCCTTGGAGGCACGGGCAAATTGCTCGCTCAAAAGGCGATGGCAGTCGGTATGCGAGTCGTCGGCACCAATCGATCGAAGCAAATGCCTGAGGGCACCGTGTGGCTGACGCTGGATGAACTGCTGGCCGAGAGCGATTACGTTTCGCTCAACTGTCCGATGACCGACGAAACGGCACAGCTTATGAATGCAAATGCCTTCAAGCAAATGAAACCGACCGCGTTTCTTGTGAACACGGCCCGGGGTGGCTTGGTCGATCATGCGGCCCTCGCCGCGGCGATTGAAACGGGCCAAATCGCGGGAGCTGCGCTCGACGTGCAAGAGATGGAGCCGCCTGATCTCTCAGCGGCACCCTACAATCATCCCCATGTGATCGTCACGCCCCACACAGCGTTCTGTTCGACCGAAGCGATCCACGAGCTACGAACCCGAGTCGCCCGCCAAGCGGTTGATTTCTTGCAGGGCCGCCAGCCAGAGAACATCGTCAATCCGGCGCTTTTGCGATAAGAGAGAGGCGATTCGATCAATGCCTCGGCACTCCCTTCGTTAGAATCGTTCCAAATGGCACCAGGAAAGGAGCGATTGCTTACGGGAAGCCGTAAGCCTGCGCGATGTTTCTGGCAAAATGATCCACTCGCGAATTGGTGGTTGCGAGAGGGGCGGGAGCGACCTATATACCCTTGTAGACTAGCGCTACGGATTCTCCCTCGATTGCCCCCAGATGCCCCCCCGCCATGGAACCCAACGGCGCCGATATCGCCGAACTTCGAGCGCTTGCCGAGCGCTCTCGCGGTCTGCTACACGAATTGCGAGGCAAAACATCACAAGCGTCCGACCAACGTCGCGAAAGCTTTGAGAGCTTCGGACAAGAAGCGACTCAGCTTATGGAGGAGATATCGGCACAGCTTGCAACGGAGCTGGCTGCTGATCTTGTGGAACAGCATACGACGGAGCAGATGGCTGAGACCGAACGACTCGTAGCAGAACGTAAGGCACTTGATGTGGATCGTTCGGTCCTTGCCGAACAAACAGAGCAACTGGCGACTGAAAGAGCCGCTTTTCAATCCCACCAAGGGGCATCGCTACTTGAGCAAGAGGCATGGCTCAAAGAACGAACAGAATGGGAGTCGGTTCGTGACGAAGTCGAAGCCGAACTAGCCAAACGAGAAGAGGAAGTCGAACTCCGTGCGGCTCAGGTCGAAGATCAGCTCGTCCATATCGAAAGCGAGGCCAACGCTGAACTTGAGCAGCGTTTTTCGGAAGCCGTCGATCGGGCAACCCTTGCTGAAGAGCGTGTTTTAGAAGCCGACCAACACTGCGAACAACTGTTCGGCGAGGCAGAGCAACTTACAACGGCACTTGCCGAAGCAAACGCTCAGATTGAATCGGCACGACAAGCAGAAATCGAACTGGCCGATCTTCAAGAAAAGTTCGATATCGCCCTGCAAGATTTGCAACAGCATCGCGAACAGGTTGCCCTGCTCGACGAAGAACTCGCCACGCGTCCCGAGAGGGAGGACGCTGAAGCTGCCGAGTTAGCCCAGCTCCGGCAAGAACGGGACGAACTTGCCCTTCAATTAGAAAATGCTTTACGCGAAGTTAGCACGACAGACGAATCGACCGAACTGACGGACTTGCGGGCGCGTTTTGAGATGGCCGTGGAAGACCTGCGACACCTAAAGACCGAGAACGCCGGCCTCCAAGAACAGCTTTCCGCAGCCCGAGCCACGGGGCCAGCAGAGACGACCGGCGGGAATGATTGGGAATCGCAAAAACGCCGACTGCTTGCTTCGCTTGAAGGCGAAGAGGAGCCGAACGACACGCGTCGCCAAGAAGAAAGGACGTCGATCGCGGACACCATCCAAATCACCGATAGTGTGGTTGCCGAAAAAGACTCCGAAATAGAGCAACTCCGATCCGAGCTAGCCGATTATTCTCAAGAGGGGCCGTCTCATGTCGCTAGTGCTGAGGAGGCGGCTTTGCTGGATGAAGATGCCATTGTACAAGCTGAACGAGATCGACTAGCGGAATTGGAGAAAGAATGGGAAGAGAAAATCCGAACCGCTGAGCTGGAGTTTTCTCTTGAAAGAGCCAAGCTCTCTCGAGCACAAAAAGAGATCGCGAATATAAAGATCGAATTTGAAACCCAGCAGGGCTCAGGTGCGAGCAAGTTGGGGGCCGCAGCGACCGAAGCTCGACACAACTGGATGAATCAACTCGGCCTTGGCAATGAGGGCGACGAGTAATTCGATCTTGTTTTTATTCAACCGTCTCGCCGATCATTTGGAAAATTGCCAGGAGGCGGCCATCGGGGCCTCTGAACTCTCGTAGGGCGAACTCTCCTTCGACGGCCACTGGGCGAATGGAAAATTTAGCCGCCTTGCCGGGGGCCATGGTGACGAGCACACAGTCGTAAAGGGCCGCTCCCGGTCCGAAGCAACATTCTTGGTTATCTCGCACTAGGACAAACTGTTCGAGCCGCGACTGGGCACTCGGAAGAATGTAACCTCGAATCCGTACTTTCTCGCCATCCAAATCAAGAATCGGATCGGTAAGCATGGCCGCATCGTAAGGCGCATCCGGCTCGATATCGAACTTTAGATCGTCAAAGGTCTTATCCAGTTGAGTCGGATTCTCAGCAACAATCGCTCGGGTGCTACGCTCAGAGGGAGCTTTTCCGCATCCGGAGAGAGTAAGCCCCCCCCCCAGGCCAAGACCGATCGCCAGCCAAATCGGTACCAACATCGGATAGCGTTCGGCGTGCTTCACTCGATGTGATCCGCTTCGAGATAGAAAGTGAGTGGTGTTCCTAGCTCACGGTCGCCCGGGCCGACCTTGAGGATTCCTCCTACACGGAAAATGCCGCTGGAGTAATCGGTCGTCAGGCCGGGGGCAAGGCGGACTTTGATTTGATCGTAGTATTTTACTTTGGACATGTCCCCAAAGCAGCAGGTTCGGTTGTCGCGCACCAATAAAAAGTCGCTCAAGTTGCGTTTGAAGCGGATCGAGTCCGGGCGAATGTAACCTTTGATGAAGATTTTCTTCTGGTTTTTTATGTAGTCAACCACTTCGGAAGGAATCGCTTCGCGATTGACGATGTCGTTTTCGTCCGGCTTAATTTCCAAAAAGGACGTACGGATATATCCTTCAGGAACCTCAGTGGCATAGACGTAGCCGCCGTAGCTAATACCGACGACGAGAAAAACCACCGAAAGGAGGGCTCCAATCTTTGCCATCGGCCCGCCCGTGTACATGTCCGACGCTTGAGCGATTTTTCGCCATGAAGTCAGTGAGACAATCAGGCCGAATAACGGAATGGGCGAGAGGGCTACGGTGTACTCAAAATTAGAGCTCGCCGTGAATAGGACGACGGAAGACAAAATGCCTAGCATCATGCCAAGCACTGCCCCCGTATGAACCGAGCGATAGAGCAGAGCGTCGTCAATCGTCGCATTGGTTTCGGAATGGGTCACAGCAATCTAGTTGGGGAAGTGGGACGGATTACGACTACTTAACGGTTCGAAACGGCTTTCATTGAGAATGGTTACCTCTTAACTTACGTCACTCCTCCCCGAAAAATTGTCCAGAAGAGACCGAGGCATATCGCGGCAGCAAGTAGCGGGGCGCTCAGCAAGAATAATGGGCTTGGTAGGCGTTTTGCGGAGTTGGCTTCCGCTACTCTAGCGGCAGCGAGCTTTGCCTTGCGTGCTCGTGCTTCGGCAACCCGCTCAGCGGTGGTCATGCGAGGCGTGGCAGGCTTGGCCGTTTCGAGAAGTGTTGTTCCTGAAGAATTGGCCTGGCTCTCACGTTCACTTTGGTCGGAAGCTGCCGTATCGTCTTGTTTGGCACGTGCTTGAGCAAGAGAGCCAAACGCTCTAAGGCTGCGGGCCCGTTTGACGGCGGCAGGATCAAGGGGTTCGACGCGGGCCAGCGCCGCGGTCGCCCGGACGCCGACCGTTCCCTCCTGTTCTGCTGCGACATCAAGATAAGTGATGATCGGCTCACGGACATAACGATTCTGCTGGCTCTCGACACTTTCCTCGTACAGGGTGGTTAAGCGGTCCAAGACCGTCCAATCTTTCCAACGAGCGAGGTCCGGAATTACCTGATCGGCAAAATCACCATTGTCCAGTAGCAACCGGGCGGACTGCAAAACGCGAGAAAGGGGAACGAGGTCTTTCTGTTCTTCGACTAAAAAACGTAGGGCCATTAGCGCCGAATAAACATGGGAATAGTCCGCCTCTTGCTGCACTAAAAACCGCGTATCGATCAGATCGAGTCCTTTGGCGGGATCACCATGTTTGCCACAGAGAGTTAAGTAGCAGGCGATCATCGCATCGAGGCCCAGTTTGCGTTGTCGCTCGGAGTAACGGATCGTCTCGGGAAAAATCGCCGAGCCAAGGGGCCCGCCGAGTGCAAGCGAAGCGGCAATCGCCCCTTCCGCTCCCGCGCCGAGTATCTTGCCATCTGAAAGCAACATTGCTTCCAGTCGTTTGACATCTTCCGGCTGGCCACACACACCAAGCATCGTAAGAAATAGCCGGCGGCGGCTGGGGCTAACGCGTCCTTCTTCGATCCAAGCGAGCAATTGCTTTCGATCCATTTGGTCATGGATAGCAATTAAATCTTGATAGGGGGCCCGAGCAAATTCATCGTAAGCATCTTGGCCCAACAGGGGGTCTTCGTCCTCAAGGTAATCCAGAAAGAACGCCAGCCGTTCGCCCCCCGACTCGGGCAATCCAAAAAGCTGAGCCACGTATTCGGCCGCTTTCTCGGAGAGGGGCATGGGAATTGTCCAGTCGATCGGTTCGTCTTCTGCATCCACAGGCTGCAACCCACGCACAAAGAAGGTCGTCTCGAAATCCGCGTCTCCAAAATAGATCGCCTTGACCTCTTTCTTATCCACCATCTTATCTTCGCCAAGTAAAATCCGTTTTACGGCAAAGCGGGCCTCACCCGAGTCGGCATCAACAAAACCATAGGGGATTCCTTGTTCTGCGAGCGCCTCCGCCGCGGTGGCTGGCTCCGATAGTTTGGCAAAGAGAACAATCGCGCTGTCAGCAATCTCCTCGGTCAACGTCCGACTCTCGGCCATACAGAAGGGACAAGCCCGCGCGGTGCCGACCAGCGCGGTGCTGACCATCGCAGTGCCGACCACCACCATCACCCAACCGGCAAGGGCAAGCGACATCGTTCGGCGAATAGGTGGAGTGGCTGGCATGAGGGTCTTCATTTATCTTACCCCGGCAAGGGACTTCGCTACATCGGTCCGGTAAGCCGACACCGCAGGTAGCAGTCCGGCCAAGGCGGCCAGAGCGACGAGGGCTGGAATCACCGCGATTTCCCAGAGATCGAATTCCCAAAACGCTAGCCGTACGCCAGCCTGGGATTCGACATACGGCGAAGCGAGAGCAATCAAAGTGTGACCAAGGAAAATACCCAAGAGTCCGCCGGCAAGCGACAGCAACACCGATTCGGTAAGCACGATCAGCATGACCGACGCGCGACTGGCCCCCAGGGCTCGCATCACAGCGATGTCGTGTGACCGTTCGTTCATCGAGTTGTAGATGCTCACTAAAATGCTAATCGAGGCGACCACGACGATCAGGATCGTAAGAACCAAGAGAACCAATTGTAGGGGACCAACGATTCGTTCCAACAAAGACGCCACCACACCAGCGGGGGCGACAGCCTGGGCCGATTGGCTGGCATCTTTGTTGATCTTCGTTAGCAGCGTCATCGGGCCAAAGGAACTGTTGCAAAGCACCAGGATGCTGGTCACTTCGCGCTGCGCTTCGGGCAAGGGCGTGATGGTATTTCCTTGGTTATCGTACAGCACCGCCGGGGGGAGGATGCCCTTGGGGCTTTCGCTCGAAATGGTTTTGTTGGCCGTCGCTTTATTTGCTGGCTTCGCTGGAAGCGTATGGCCTTCCATGGGAGCAAAAATCGCCTTGTCAGCGGTTTCGTTGATAGAATTGAGCACGCCAATAACAGAAAACGCTTGAAGCGTCTCTTCTGCCATCTCTTCGGCTACCGTTCCTGCGGATTCTGGCTTGATGGTGTCACCGACGCCTGCTCCCGAGGACTTGGCAATTGCCGATCCAAGCACCGCCGGAGGAAAACCAGAAAGGCTTTTCTTTTGGGAGAGAGCATGGCCTTCTAGAAGGTAAAAACCTTCGATATTAACAAAGACGGCCCGGTCGTTTGCCGTGCCGGTTGAATCAAGGATGCCCGTTACCAAGAAGGCGTCGTGCTCGTCTCCTTTGCCGCTGATGCCGTGCGTTGGGTGAATGGTGTCGCCTGCCTCGATGCCGGATTGGGCAGCGACGACCGAACCCAAGACCGCCTCAAAGGCACGGTCCGCATGAAAGTTTCGCCCCGAGCTAAAGGTGTAACGCCTTGGCGATCCGTCGCTGTGGGTGCCAAACTCAATCTTGTCAAAAAGATCGGGCGTGGTGGCGACCACACGGAACAGTCGGCCACTTGGGTTTTCCGGTTCCGAGCTTGGGTCAAAACTATCACCTAAACAGTAGGGGACCGCCGTCTCGGTGACGTTCGCATAACGCCCCTCAACGAACTGGCGATAAGACGAATAGGGAATCGGATAGAGGGGTTGCCCAAGGTGATAGACGGTGCTTAGCACAAGCTGCAACGAACCTCCCTTGCCGCCAACAATCAAGTGATAGCCTTGTGCGTCTTGTGAAAATTGCCGCACGGCGACCGAGTGGATCACGATCACACAAGTCATCACCGCCACGCCAAGCGCCATCGACAGGGCCGTCAAACTCGAAGCGAGACCCCGTTGTTGCATGTTCTTCCATGCGATTCGCCAGAAACTCATAAGGGGCCTCCTGCTTCATTAGCAATACAAGTTTTCTCAAAGGATAGATCTAGGCGATTCACTTCTTCGAGCTGTTCAACCCGATCGAATTGGCTCGACACTTCGGGCGAATGGGTGACTAACAACATGGCGACGTTCTCTTCATGGCAAACACTCCGTAAGAGATCGATGACCTGTTGTTGATGAGTCGGATCGATATTGGCGGTCGGTTCGTCCGCCAAAAGCAACACGGGGCGATTGGCCAAGGCCCGGGCGACGGCGACCCGTTGTTGCTCGCCGACCGACATGGCGGCCGGTTTATGATGCAGCCGGTGGCCAAGGCCTACTCGATCGAGCAAATCGGCAGCCCGTTCTCGATCGACCCGTTGCCCCGTGAAGGTCATGCCTAGCTGAACATTTTCCAGGGCCGAAAAACCGGCTAACAGGTTGAACGTCTGGAAGACGTAGCCAATGTTTCGGGCTCGGAACTTGTCACGGCCCGCTTCTGCCAAGCGGGTGATTTGGACGCCGTTGATTGTTATGGAGCCACTATCGATGGTCGTTAAGCCGGCAATCGCATTGAGAAGTGTTGTCTTGCCACACCCACTTCGGCCACGAATGACAACCTGCTCGCCGGCCCCCACTTCAAAGCGAGGAACCTCCAAGATCGGCAGCCGTTTGGCCCCCGGTTGGCGGTACGATTTTTTAATGGACTCAAGCAGCAGCATGATGGCAAGGCACGGATCGACGTGTCGGGCTGGAGAGACGGGCGAATCCTCTATTATCTGCTAGCAGAACCCCGCCTGCCAGCCTGTAATGTCGGTTCTTCACCAGCAACGCCACTGAAACTTTCGAGCAAATCTTACAAAGGAGCTTGGTAAAGTTTACAACGGACGAGGACGTGAAGCGGTAATAAGCCCCAAAGAGAGCCATTATTAGCAATCTAGCGATGACTCCTTCCGATTGGCACGGGGCGTGCATCTCTCTACGGATGGTAGAAGAGTTGGGTTCGTCCTAAGAGCCCATCCCAAAACTTTCACAGGAAGTCTCGAAAGACTACGAGAACGCCAAGCGGTTTTGGGACGTGCAAAATAAGAGTGCTTCCGGATGGCGGGACCCAGTGTCATCCGCGTTGCCTTTTGTTCGAACCACCTGAGACAAGCCTTCGGAACCCCGAAAGGAGTTCCTCCCTCCGCAAATCGGGCCGTCGAGTTTCCCGCAACTCGGCGGCCCCTCTTCTGCGCCATCCTTATCTTTCTGCACGCCCAAAACCTTGAGGCACCCCGATCGCTGGGACAGATAAAGATCAGAATTCGATACCCGACCGATTTCAAAAAACAACGAAAGTGAGAAAAACACTTGTGGAGAAGAGCGCGCCCGGCAGGATTCGAACCTGCAACCCCTGGTTTCGAAGGCCTGAGCTGCAAATCTAGACGCTCGCGACCGACTCTCCCGAACTCTTGAGTATTTCTCGACTTACTTAACGACAGCAAGAATTTCAACTTGCCAACAATGTCTATATTCTACAGGTTTTTGGACGGTTCGTCACCAATTCTGTACCGGATTCTGTACCAGAACAGGAACGCTGGTCTTTCGGGTACAGAATTCTGAACCAAGTGCATTGTCTCGCTCTTCGGGCGGTTGAACCCCCGACCAAGGAATTATGAGGCCGCTCCACCCGGTCATGGCTGCCCAACTCTCAACGGAGACAACCTGTTTAGGTGTAACGACTTACGCCTCGATAGCTAACGACTTCGACTTGCCGTTAATTCCCAAATTATACAGGGTTTTCAATAGATTACCACCGATTCTGTACCGGATTCTGTACCCAGAATAGAGCAGGGAACTCTTGGGGGATGTCCCATCCATTGTTAAAACGTGGTCTCACGTTTTCGCCAGCGTAGCGTAGCTACGCGCGTCGATCAACTTGGCATCGTCTCCTTTGCCGTAGGCAAAGGAGACGATGCCAAGGCTTTCTCTTCCTCCTCCGGTTCCTTCTTCGGTCGCTCAAGAGCCGCTACGAGGTTCGGCAAGTCCTGGTAACCTGAGATTCGGCGGAACCCTTTCTCC
>JAJRUA010000218.1 GCA_024278035.1 Planctomycetota bacterium
CACGCTGGAAGCTCGGCAAGCGACGCCGGCTGTGTCACGTCTGCCACAATCGACCGGTAGCCTTCCGTTACAAGAGCTTTAGCTTTTGCAGCAGAGCGAGTGACCGACGTGACTTCATCACCTTGCGTACGCCAAAGTGCGGCAACCCGCTTACCAAGGTATCCGCAACCAAACAGCAGTCGTTTTCGGGAGGGAAGGGACATGAACCACGAAGGAACGACGGAACGAAGTTGGAAATAGGGATATCTTTGGGAAGCGGATATCTGTGGGAGGCGTCTCCCACAAAAAAATAGTGCCACTTTCAATCGATCCCGCCGGGGTCGTCTTGCCCTTGGGCGCCCGATTCGAGGTAGGCGGTCAACATGATTTGGGCGGCGAGGGCGTCGAGCCGGGCCTTGCGCTTTTTACTGGTGAGGTTGGCCCCTTCGAGAATCTCTTCGGCTTGGGACGAGGTGTACCGTTCGTCGAAAAAATGGACCGGCAGATCGGTCAATTTGCCGAGCCATTTGCCGAACCGCCGTGCCTCTTGCGATTTTTGGCTCTCGCCACCATCAAGATGCACCGGCAGGCCGACGACCCAGCGGATGAGCCGCTCTTCACGGGCGAGCGTTTGAAAATACTCGGCATCAAGTCGTTCACTTCGGCGATTGTAATTCTCTAGGGGCGAGGCCATGCCGACTTCAAGATCGCCTATGGCGATGCCGATGCGGACGGTGCCGTAATCGACGCCACCGATGCGGCCGCGGTCGGGACGACGCGGCTCACCCTCGGCGTTTTCGTTATTCTGCATTCCGCAATCCCCAATCTGTATTCATCATAGGTGTTCTTCCCAGCCGAGTTCTTCGAGCTGTTGGACGATTTGGCGAATCGCCTCTTCGTCGTGCTTGTTAGCGACGAGCGTCGCATCAGGCGTGTGGACAACGATCGTGTCCTTGAGGCCCAGCGTCACAACAAGATGGTCCTCCGACGATCGGACGATTGAGCCGGTTGTTTTGAGGCCAAGGTGTTTGCCGACGATGGTGTTGCCATTCGAGTCTTCGCCCAGGCGTCGCGGAAGGGATTGCCAGCCACCCAGATCGTCCCACTCGAAAGGGGCTTCAATCACGGCAACGTTCGTAGCGTGTTCCATGACGGCGTAGTCGATCGAAACACCGTCGATTGCCGCGAACTCACGGTCGAAAACTTCTTGCTGGCCTGGGGTGCCCCAGGCGTCAACAATTTTTTCAAGGTGCCCCAGCATTTCCGGTTGCCTTTCGCGTAGGGCGTCAAGAATCGTTGCGGCTCGCCAGACGAAGATGCCGCTGTTCCAATAAAAATCGCCCGAGGCGAGAAACCCAGCAGCGGTCTTGCCATCCGGTTTCTCGCAAAAACGAGCCACATCGTAAGCCGCCGCATTGCCACACGGCTTGACGAGCGGTTCCTTACGCTGGACGTAACCAAAAATCTCTGCCGGGTAGGTCGGCTTGATACCAAACGTGACGATCCGCGATGGCTCGGCATCGACGAGTGCCTCAGCTTGTTTGACGGCTGCTTGGAACGCCTCGGGCGGGCCGATGACGTGATCTGCCGGGGCGACGAGCATCGTCCCTTCAGGGTCCTTGCGAACCTTGGCTACGAGCAGGGCGGCAAGACCAATACAGGGGGCCGTATCCCGTTTGCACGGCTCACCAACGATTGCCTCTGCCGAGAGGTCGGGCAATTGCCTGGCTACTTCTTCAACCAGCCGCTGATTCGTCACCACCATCCGCCGCTCGGGCGGAACCATATCGCCCAACCGCATGGCCGTCTGGTGGATCATCGTTTCGTCGCCGACGAGCGACAAGAGCTGTTTCGGGGTTGCACGCCGGCTAGCAGGCCAAAATCGCGTGCCCGAGCCGCCTGCCATGATGATTGCGTGAAGCATTTTCTGAATGCGGAGTGCGGAAGGGAGAATGCGGAATATATGAGAACTGGTATCTTAGCGACTTACGGCTCAGCCGCCGACGGAAGTCGGCGGACTTCTCAGTGTTCTTCTTTTTTTTCTGTCACAAGGAGTGATTTGAGTTGCGATACTACATTTCCAGGTTCCTTTGCCCCCGTCACTGCCGAAGCCACTGCAATGCGACGGGCGCCCGTTTCCAGTACAAGCGATAGGTTTTCCGGACCAATGCCCCCAATCGCGAACGCCGGCAGACGAGTTTCCTCCGATGCGGCACGAAGGAAATTGAGACCAGGGTAATCGGTAAACGTCTTCGTCGTTGTCGGAAACGTCGGGCCAAGCCCCAAGTAATCGGCACCATCCAGCACCGCCCTGCGGACCTGCGTAAGGCTGTGGGTTGAAACGCCGACCAGCGCCCGGGGGCCGACGATCGTACGGGCCTCTTTCACGGATAGCTCTTCTTGGCCAACATGCACGCCATCAGCCTCGGCAAGCCGCGCAATGTCAGGTCGATCGTTGATGATGGTTAGCACTTCTGCCGGGCGTGCAATACGAACGAGTGTCCGTGCCCGCTCGATAAGCTGCCGGTCATCAAGCCGTTTATCGCGTAGTTGGAGTAGGTCAACGCCCGCTGAACACAACCGTTGGACCTGCGTCTCGAACTCAACGACAGACGAACTGCCGTCGATCAGCACGTAGAGCTGGGCATCTTCAAGCCGCTCGCTATTGCGATGAACCGTTCCGATTGCTTTGCCGAGCGTGTAGGAGCGGTAACGCAACTGCTCGAAACAAGAAGCTGCGTCAGGGAAAATCGTCTTGCCGAACTCTTCGAGACTTCGCAGTGCCTGTTGCAGTCGTTCTTGGCTGGCAATGCAAACTTCCCAAGCATCGGAGCGTGTTGTTTCGGCAGTTGTGCTGAGAGTCGTCCCCACATCGGCCGCCGTATCGCGGCTCGCATGGCGATCGCTCAGCGGAATCCTGGCTCCTATTTCGGCCAGTTCATGCCGCAATTCTTTGGCAAGCTGGGCGAGGAAACGATCATCCAGCACAAAGCGGACGTAATCCTCAACGACCCGAACCCCCTCATTGGCCCGATTGAGCGACGCATCGAGTGCGCGCAGCACGCCCACTTCAAGCTCGATTGCTTCGGGTGGTTGGTCGTGGGCCATGCAGATTGGTGGATAAAAAGGAGTAAAACCCCTGCCATTTTGGCTGATAGCGGGCTCAGGGACGAGTACCGGAGCGTTTTTCTTAAAAAAACTTCTGGCGTCTTCGTGCAAGCACTCTTGGAGGCAAATTATCGTCTTAACTACAGATGATAGCAGGGTTTGTCTTGTTGGCGATCGGTCCTGCCGATACACTCCGCGCCACCCGGTCTGCCCGTGTTAACCCGACTTTCGGGAGAAACGAGCGCGGGATTTGCGTTACCCCTTTTGGTGGCAGATTGGCCTGCCACCGCAGTTTAGCCGTTAGGAAGGGCCTGTGCCCCGTCCAAAACCCCGCCGACGAATGCACTGGGTCGCCTATTTGTGGCCCGGTTTGCCCCATTTGTGGATCAACGGTTCGCTTGCCGGATTGTCGCTTGCTCTGGCGTTTTCGGTTCTGATGAACGTGCTGATTCTTGCGGTGCTAGTTTGGCCCGAGTGGCTCGAATTACGGCTTAAAGTTGCATGTGGAATCGGTGCGACGCTCCTTTGGATCGCCGCACTGTGGGAGACGCGTGGCGAACTACGCCGCCTAGCTGCCCGCCAAGAACTAGCTGCCCGCCAAGAGTTGGCTGCCTGCCAAGAATTACCCAACGAAGAAAGACAACAAGAGGAAACCGAGCACCCGAACGACCAACGGCTCCGCGACGCTCAGCGCAGTTACCTGCAAGGGGATTGGGTTCAGGCCGAGCAAACCCTTCGCAAAGCGGTTCGTACGGATCGACGTGATGTGGAAGCGAGCCTTTGGTACGCCACCTTGCTTCGCCGTACCGGCAGGCTTCGGCCCGCTATGAGGCGGCTAAAGCGGCTGACAAGGCTCGATAATGCGACGCCCTGGCGTTATGAGATCGAACAAGAGTTACGACAAATTGAAGAAACGCTGAAAAAAGAAGGGGTTCCAGCAGCACCCATGGATTCGCTTGCTGAAACCGCACCTGCTGAGATACTGAAAGCTGAGCGACTGAAAGAACCCCCTACGCAAACGGCCCAAGAACAACAAAAAACTCCGATTCGCCGAGCTGCCTAAAGTGATCTGAACCACGATATTTGGCTCGAATTGACGATACCCGGCTTGGTTCGGCAGCGAACAAAGCCTTACAATACGACGCACTAGGGTTAATTATAAAATTGCCCCCCTGGCCACCAACGGTCGGGGAGATATTGCACCTTGATACGAGTTTCGGGATTGAGTTCCGAAAACGACTGTAAAAGAAAACCACGACGAGTTACAGCCGGTGCCCCTTTGGTACCGACGACTCGCTTAGAAAACTGGAGAAGGCCATGTACGAACGCTTTACTGACCGTGCTCGCAAAGTGATGCAGCTCGCCAACCAAGAGGCGCAGCGCTTCAATCACGAGTACATCGGCACGGAGCATGTCTTGCTCGGGCTGATTAAGGAGGGGAGCGGCGTCGCGGCCAACGTGCTGAAGAATCTGGATGTCGATCTACGAAAGATTCGCCTTGAGGTGGAGAAGCTCGTGCAGAGTGGCCCCGACATGGTCACGATGGGCAAGCTCCCACAAACCCCACGGGCGAAGAAGGTCATTGAGTACTCGATGGAAGAGGCACGCAACCTCAACCACAATTACGTCGGTACGGAGCACATCCTGCTAGGCCTGCTGCGTGAGCAAGAAGGGGTCGCTGCCCAAGTGCTGATGAACCTTGGCCTCAAGCTGGATGAAGTTCGTGACGAAGTGTTGAATCTGCTTGGGCACGGCATTGAAGGAAGTGGCGATACCGAGCGAGGCGGACGGGGCGGCTCTTCGGACGACGAAGGCGAAGAGGGGGGCGATCGCCCCAGCGGCCGCAAAGGTTCGCGGAGCAAGACGCCCGCGCTCGATAGCTTCGGACGGGACCTGACCGAGTTGGCAAAGCAAGGCAAGCTCGACCCGGTAATTGGCCGTGAAAAAGAAATCGAGCGAGCCATTCAGGTTCTCTGCCGTCGTACAAAGAACAACCCGGTATTGCTCGGTGAAGCGGGCGTTGGCAAAACTGCCATCGTCGAAGGTTTTGCCCAGCGGGTTATCAACGGTGAAGTCCCCGAGCTACTGCTTGAGCGCCGCATCGTGGTCCTGGACTTGGCGATGATGGTTGCGGGCACCAAGTACCGTGGCCAGTTCGAGGAACGGATCAAGGCGGTGATGAATGAGGTGCGTCGCGCTAAGAATACGATCTTGTTCATTGATGAACTTCATACACTCGTGGGTGCCGGTGGTGCGGAAGGGGCCATTGATGCCTCGAACGTACTCAAGCCGGCCCTCGCCCGTGGCGAAATCCAGTGCATTGGTGCGACGACTCTCGACGAGTACCGCAAGTACATCGAGAAAGACTCGGCCCTCGCCCGACGGTTCCAAGAGGTGATGGTCGAACCGACCACGCCCGACGATACCAAAGCGATCCTCCGCGGCCTTCGCGATCGGTACGAAGAGCACCACCGTGTGCAAATCACGGACGACGCCGTTGATTCGGCAGTCGATCTTTCCGACCGTTACATAACGGGCCGTTGTTTGCCTGATAAGGCAATTGACGTCATTGACGAAGCGGGTGCCCGCGTACGGCTCAAGACCATGTCTCGGCCACCCAATCTCAAAGAAATCGACGAAGAGGTCGAAGCCCTCAACCACGACAAAGAAGAAGCGGTCGCCAACCAAGACTTTGAGAAGGCAGCCGCCTTGCGTGACCAAGCCGACAAACTCAAGAAAAAGAAACAACAAATCACCAAGGATTGGCGAGAAAAATCCCGCGAAAATGGTGGCGTGGTCGATGAGGATGTCATTGCTGAAGTCGTCAGCAAGATGACCGGCATTCCCCTCACACGAATGAGTACCGAAGATTCGCTTCGCCTCATGAAAATGGAAGATGAGCTTCATGAGAAGGTCATCAGCCAGGACGAAGCGATCAAAGCGATCGCCCGTGCGGTGCGCCGGAGCCGTAGCGGCTTACAAGACCCTAAACGCCCCACCGGGACGTTCGTCTTCGCCGGTCCGACCGGTGTGGGTAAAACCTTGCTAGCCAAGGCACTCGCTGAGTTTATGTTCGGCGATGAAGAGGCTCTTATCCAAATCGACATGTCCGAGTACATGGAGAAGCACAACGTCAGCCGACTGATCGGGGCACCTCCCGGCTACGTCGGTTACGAAGAGGGGGGCCAGCTTACCGAACAAATCCGTCGCCGCCCTTACGCGGTTGTCCTGCTGGATGAAATCGAGAAGGCCCACCCCGAAGTCTTCAACATGCTTCTCCAGTTGATGGAAGAAGGACGCCTGACGGACTCGTTTGGCCGTAGTGTCGATTTCCGCAACACGATTGTCATCATGACGACCAACGCCGGTGCCGACGCCATCAAGAACGAGGCCGCCTTCGGTTTCCAAAAGCCGGATGACGATTCGAGTTATGATGCGATGAAGGGCCGCGTCATGGATGAGGTGGAGAAGGTCTTCCGTCCTGAGTTTATCAACCGGGTGAACGACGTGATCGTCTTCCGCCATCTGACCGAAGAGAACCTCAAACACATTGTTGAGCTTGAAGTCGCGAAAATTCGTTCTCGGCTTCTGGACAAGGGCTTTGCGCTTGATCTATCGGACGACACGAAGGCGTTCCTCGTCAAGAAAGGGTCGAACACGGATTACGGTGCTCGGCCCCTTCGTCGAGCGATCGAGCAGTTCATCGAAGATCCCCTGGCCGAGGAATTGCTCAAGGGCGAGTTCGCTGGCAAGGACACGATCCGTGTTAATGTCAAAAAGGTAGGCGACAAAAAACAGCTCGTCTTTGAGGGAGTGCAAACAAAGCAGGACGAGCCAGAGCCCGTTGCCGCTGGTGTCGGCGAAGCGGAGGAAGACCCCGGCGAAGGCGAAGGCTGAGCCGCCACCGAGTTGGATAATTAAACGAACCCCAAGCGGGCCGCAGCCATGCGGCCCGTTTTTTTCGTGAAAGACAAGGAGCGAGGAGCGAGCGGTGGGGCGTCAGCCCCCCGATATTGGGTAGTACCAGCAAGGAATTTTTTGTAGGAGGCGTCTCCGACAGATATCCCTTTTCCTTCGGGATTTGCACACGGAACCTTCATTGTTCCGTCGTGGTTCAAAAAAAGACATCGGCCGCCCGGCAAGTGCCAAACGGCCGATGGTGTTATCAATCAAAAAAAACTCAGCCGAGGCCCGGCTTAGCGGCGACGCCGCACCGTGCAGAGCAGGCCAACGACGACCAAGTAAATCGCCCCCGGCTCAGGGACGGACGCCGAGAGCGACGACTCGAACATTCCTTCGATCGCTGCCAAGTCAGGCAATGTTTCGCCGAATTGTTCGCGCCAGTCTTCGAGCGTTAGACCGTCAATGTTGCCACCCGTCGCTGAGCCGACCGCTCCGTCGAGCGAATCCCGCAGCAGCGAGTAGTCGGCACCATCGATGATGCCATCGTCGTTCATGTCCGCCCAAGGCCTCGTGCGGGCGAGAGCACGGATTTTGTACTCAAAGAAATCAGCCGACCCGGCGGGCGCTTCCGTTCCGCCGTAAAGGAACATCCAGTCGCCAAACAGGGCCGTGTAGAGTTCGATATCCGACCCGTCGTCGAGCTGCCCCTGAAACAGATAGACATCGAACGGCCCGAACGAAGGGACCAAAAGACCCGGGATATCTTTGAGGTTCAGAATCTCATCGACATCAATCACGGGCGTGATAACCGGCGTAGGGGAGGAAATACGTGATCCCCAGACCTCAGCCCTCGTGAAATCTCCTCTCTGGATGTAGCTTCCAAAGGGGCCGAAATCAAAGGTTTGGTCGAACTGAAAATCCCCCGTCAAGCGAAACCGTACGGCTTCGCCAGCAAATCCGCCTGTCCGTCCCAAAACGCTATAGCGAGGGACCAACTGATAGCGATCGCTCCGATCGACAAGCACATCGGCAAGAGACGCCGAAGCTGAAAAAGAAAACAACATTGTGGCAACAATTGCCACACCAACCGCTCTTCTACGAAAGATCATGATGACCTTCCTCCATGTTCAGTGCCCCTGAACTAACTTCAGGCTAACGAATCGACGGCAAGGATGCAAGAAGAATCTGCCCGAAAACCCACGTGTCTCAGCCTATAGAAACCGCAGCGAGGCCGGCAGGTGTCGGTTTTCTTTCGATTTCGTGCTACGATTAGAAAAGAAGCTGGTCCATCCAGACAGATGGGAAGCCGAATCCTGCTCAAAAAGACAATGTCTGAACGCGTTTCAGTTTTCAACCTTGAAGAGTAGAACCCCAAAAAAAATCCTAGTGTTCCCTACGACGACTACGACGGACGGCTCGCTCCAGGCGGCCCACTACGCTGACCACGCACAATTCGTTCCGGCAACCCTCCTTCAGAACGAACGAGTTGCCCTGCAAACCTATCGGCTACGGATCGCTGTGCCGGAGATTGCCCAGCGGATTCTTCCAGGGCAGTTTGTGATGGTTCGCCTTGCGGGACTCAATGACCCAATGTTGGGGCGAGCGTTTGCCCTTTATGATATCATTCGCGATGAGGCAGGCCATACGGTGGCGATAGACATTGTCTATCTCGTCCACGGCAAGCTGACGACGGCACTCGCCACGCGACAACCGGGCGACAAGGTCGAACTGTGGGGCCCTCTCGGCAACGGCTTTTCAGCCTCGGTGAAGGAGAAAAAATACGATCACCTTGTCTGCGTGGCAGGGGGCATTGGCCATACGCCGTTCTTGGCCCTTGGCAAGGAGGCGTTAGGAAAGACGTCGTACGGCAACCCTACGCCGATTTGTGCTCCCCGGATCACGCTCTGCTATGGCGTCCGCACCGAAGAATTACTGGCGGGTGAGAAGGATTTTCGTGAGGCAGGATTCGACGCCCGGCTTGCCAGTGACGACGGTACGGTTGGCCATCATGGTTTCGTGACGGACTTGCTACGACAGACGCTCGACGAATCGACGGGCCAAAACGTGTTGGTCGCCTGCTGTGGTCCCGAGCCGATGATGGCCGCCATCGCCCGGTTATGCCAAGAACGCAAGACGCGCTGCTTGGTATCGCTAGAAACGCCCATGGCGTGCGGCGTGGGCATCTGCTTTAGCTGTGTCGCCCGTGTTGCACAGGTTGGTCCCGATGGTGAAACCCCCGACGGAAAAACTCAGTGGGACTACAAACGCACGTGTGTCGAAGGTCCGATCTTTGATGCGACAAAGATCGTTTGGTAACGATGGATTCACGGCAAATTCCCACAAGCGTTGGTGGGGCACCTAAGGAATTATTCTTGGGCGATTTTCGTCCCAATATCGAGGTCGTTCCAACATTTGCTTTCTATGCGAATGGCCGAAAATAATGCTTGACAAGTTTTTTTTGAAGAAGGGATAAGCCACGAAAGGGGCGAAAAGCACGGGAATTGTAGGGGCCGTTGTGTGGACCCCACGCCATCTGTCCGTTGGAGTAACTTGAGGGTCCGCACTGAGGACCCCACTAAGAAGTTGCCATTCTCGCGAAGAATCCTCCATTGTTTACAATCGGGGCCAAGTGGGTGCCAAGCGAGGTGGCCGAAAATAAAATTTTTGGTTTTTGGCCACCTGGGGGAAATCGGTACACCTAATGCGGTTAGAGGATCCTCCTACAACCCATGCCGATGTCGCATTTTCCAATTCGCATTTTCGCCTCAATATCACATGACCGGGCGAACCGATCGTCTAGCTTGGATTCATCTACTCCGGCTGCGTCACCGAAGCGGGTTCGTCAATGCATGCCCAATTGAAGGGTCTATCCGGGATTTCCGTGAGGAGGCAGAAAAAGAGAATCTTCGGTTGCCCGCGTCTAATTCTTCGGGTTTTTCTCTCCACGAACGGACTGCATCATCGTTCGGACCATTTTGCTGTAGAGGGCAATGGCGCGGTGTGGGTCGCCTGTTTGGGCCGCCGATTTTGCCTCTTGCATCTTGCTTTGCTGTGCTGACCAGTCGAGGACGAGAAGCCCCCCTCCCATCGCTTTTCTGTCAAGTACGTCGGAGTCAGAAATGTGTTTTCCAAGCGAGGCGAGGTCCTCTACCAGTTGCTCAAGCAATGTGGCCGTTTTCTTGGGATCGTTGCACTCGTACTTTCGGTAGGGTCCGTTTCCGTGTGTGCCATCAAGAGTTCTAGCGATCGCTTCGCCGCCGGAGGCCGTTTTCTTGATGCCCGCGAAAGCGGCTGCCGCTCCGCAACCGGCGGCTGAAAGCAACATGCCGCTTGCGTTGCCAATCGAGGCAAACCAACAAAATGCTACCAAACAAGCGACCCCTGCGAAGAGCCATGCCACCATACGGCCCCAGCAAAATCGCTCTGGTTGAACGGCCCGTTTTGCGTCCCCTCCACAAGCGGAGATTCGGGCTACGACCACAGAGATGTTGTCGGGGCCACCACGAAGATTGGCTAGATCGACGAGCATTTGAGCCGCTTCGTCCGGCGGTAAGGCCCCAAGCACTCCTCCGATGAGCGTATCGTTAACCACACCGGTCAGCCCATCGCTACACAGCAGAAAAACATCGCCATTGGCAAGTTCGTGCGGTCCTTCAAGGTCAATGTTGACGACCTCATGCGGACCGAGCGACCGAGTGATAATGTTTTTGGGGATGCCGCTGGGGATTTTGTCTTCGCTCACTCGGCCCGCAGCGGCCATTTCCCAGACAAGGCTATGGTCGAACGTGAGTTGCTCTAGCAAGCCAGCACGAAGGCGGTAGACGCGGCTATCGCCAACATGCGCCACCATCGCCACGCTTGGTGACAAGACCAAGCAACTGCAAGTGGTTCCCATCCCCTGAAACTCAGGCGATGAAGCCCCCTTGGCGTGAATCTGGTCGTTGGCTTCGCTTACCGCGTGCCGCAACGCACTTGAGCCGGAGGTCAATTCACTTTCCAGATACGCCTGTGGAATCGAATCCGCTGCTATCTTGCTAGCGAGTTCGCCGGCAGCGTGGGCTCCCATGCCGTCGGCTACCATGAGTACCTGGTCGCTAGCTAACGCTTCGGCAGAGGCCCGCAGGGTCACTGCGACAGAGTCTTGGTTGGAGGCTCGGCGCATCCCCACATCGGATCGAGTGGCACACTCGAGGCGAAAGGGTGGTGTTGGCGAGGAGCAAAACATACGGTTTCTCTTACTCTTTCTCTTATATTCCGAATCCTTCATCCTAGCTTCCCTGAAGCTTGGAGGACAGGGAACTGTCCAATTCTCTGCAAGCCAAGGGGTTCGGTGCTAGCCGCAGGCGGAAGACGCGGTTCCCCCAGTTCCAACCGTTCCCCCAGTTTCAACCGCGGCTTCCGCCTGCGGCTAGCACTGCGTCACAGCTAAAAAATAGGGTTGAGAAAATTAGGCGGTGACAGAGCACTAGCACAAAATAGCTAGAAATTCTCCTTTCGGTGTTGCCCTGGAGGCGATCCTGGTTGATCGCTAGACTCTGCCAGCTCCCTATTTCCCTAGGTCCCCCCTTTAGGACACACCTTTTCGTGCGAAACGCTCTGCTTATCTCGCTGGCTCTCTTGAGCACGACAGGCTGTGTCCGTCGCCGACTGCTCGTACGAAGCAATCCGCCCGGGGCACTGGTGCACGTTGATAACCAAGTGATCGGCAACACGCCGTGCGGCGTGGATTTTGTTTATTACGGCACACGTGAGATACGCCTGTCGATGCCGGGTTACGAAACACTGACGGTCAATCAGCCGATCCCGACCCCTTGGTATGAAATACCGGGCATTGATTTCATCAGCGAGAATCTTGTTCCTAGCAAGATCAAAGACATACGGACCGTAAGCTACGACCTGGCTCGTCAGCGGATGGCTCCGGCGGAGGAGATCATCAGCCGTGGCGAAGATTTGCGACGGCAGGCTTCGCCGATCGGTATGGCGCCACTCGGAGTGCCCGCGACGGCCAGTTTCAATTCTCCAACGTTGACACCGCCGCCAAATTTGCCACTAGCGCCAGCGGCCCCTTCGCCATCGGTTGCGCCGATGGTTCCTCAATCGCCACCGACGTTTTCACCGCCCCCCTCCACACCAACGCCTGCGTCACCCGCACCGTTTCGATACTAGTGCTTTGTCACAGCTAAAAAATAGGGTTGAGAAAATTAGCCGTTGGGGCGCTAGTAGCCTGTCTGAAAAAGGATGGCTCACTTGAGGCCCGGTCCTTTGTTCAAGGCACCACCGACGAGTCGTCCTGGTTCGCGGGCGATTTTGTCCATGAAGACGCGCGCGTCGTAAACAATGGGGCGAAAGTCTTTCAGCAAATCGTTCACTCGAACAATCACTGTGTTGGCGTTGGCGATGGTCGTATCCAGGTTGTCTGCCATCGACGAATCGTTGACCAAACGGGAGATGGTCCCCTCGGCACTATTCAGAGCCGACGTAAACTGCTTGAACTCGGCCAAGGATTCATTGAGATTTTCTATCGCGGCGATGACAAGCTGCGAGATTTCCTCCCCTTGATCGCCAAGCGGCTTGGTGAACCCTTCGAGATTCTCCAGGTTCGCTTTGGCGCTACGAACCACGCCATCAAACGCATCGAGCTTCTCGGTCGCTCGCTGGACGGTTGTACGAGCATCGGCTAAGAGCAACGGCACTTCCGCTGTTATTTGTTTGAGGCTCTGCTTTAATTCGGGATCGTCTACGAGCGAGTCGATCGTCGCAATCGTTTGCTGCATCTGTTCCATAGTCGTCGAGAACTGATCCATCGCACTGGTCGCTTCGGAAAGCAGGCTGTGGACGCGTGGTGTCTCAAAGTTCTTCCCTAAGGCATTGTTGAGCTTGCTCGTCAGTTCGTTAATTCCGCTAGCCGCTTCTCCAATCGAATGGATCGCTGGGCCAACATCGACTTGCAAGCTGGTAAGCGCCTCGATCGGGTCCGGCAGGGCTAAACCATTGATGATGGCGTCTGCCCCGATCAACTGAGGATCGGCCGTTTTGCCGGTGTAGACAAAATTGATGACCGCATCTCCAAAGAGACTGGAGGGACGAATTCGACAGGCATCGGAGGCGTAGATGGGGGCCTCTGGTTGGATCTTTGCGCGAACGAGTACGCCCCCCCCATGAACAAACTCCGTATCCACAACGCGGCCAATCAGCACCCCATCTTTGCGAACCGGCGTATTAGGTCCAACGCCTGGAGCGCGATCGACCTGAATAATGATTTCATACGGCGAACCGGTACCAAAATTGAAGGTGGTTCCCGTATTGAGCGCAACCAAAAGCACAACGATCACCACCGTGGCCAAGGCGACCACGCCCACCCGGAACTCTTCTCTTCGATCACTCATGGTTTTTCCTTGTCGCTATCAGCGGTCAGCTTAAAAAGTGCGGCTTGCAAACCTGTACATCACGCGGCGCCAACTGCACTGCCCATCTCTTGTAATCGGTCGCCCGCTTCCCCTCGTACGAACTGAGTAACACGTGGATCTTTGCACGACTGAATTTCTTTGGGTGTGCCACTGAAAACAATTTGACTTTCCGTCGGAGAGAGTCGTACTATCGGATAAAGCATGATGATTCGGTCGCCCAGCTTCAGGGCACTGTTCATGTCGTGCGTGACAACAACACTTGTCACTGGTTGCTCCGTGCCGCGCGCCTCACGTGTCCGCAGGATGAGTTCGTTGATCACATCGCTCATAATGGGATCGAGCCCGGTTGTCGGCTCGTCGTAGAGCAAAATATCGGGCTCCATCACCAAGGCCCGAGCCAAGCCAACCCGTTTGCGCATTCCACCGGAAAGCTCCGCAGGTTTTTTGGCCATCACACTCACCGGCAAACCGACCTCAGCCAGCCGTCGAATCGCTTCGCGGTAGGCGGCCTCCCTTCCCATGCGGCGATGCTCAAGCAGCGGGAACGCCACGTTGTCGGCCACTGTGGCCGAGTCAAACAGCGCCGCTTGCTGGAAGACGAAACCAAACCGAGTGCGGAGCTTGGCCATTTGCTTATCATCAATTTCATCCAGGGGGCGATTCTCAAAGGCGATTCGCCCTTCGGTCGGCGTGATAAGGCCGATTAGCGTCTTTAGCAACACGGTTTTCCCACAGCCACTTTCGCCGATAATTACGAGCGTCTCGCCCCGTCGCACATCAATCGACACATCGCGCAGAACGGCTTGTCCGTCGAATGAGACGGAGACATGTCGAACGCGTACCAGCAATTCATCCTTTTTCGCCGTTGGCTGGCTCATAAATACGCCTCCGCTGGCCAGAGGAAGTTGTGCAGCGTGTCGAGTGCGATGCTCAACAGAAGGTCGAAAGCAAGAATCACAACAAACGATTGCACAAAGGCAATGGTCGCTGCGCGGCCAACTCCTTCAGCGCCCGCATCGCAGTGAAACCCTCGATAGCAACTGATGATCGCAATCGAGGCGCCAAAGAAGACGCTCTTGATGACCCCGTAAGCAAGATCCCAAGCGCTGGTCGAGTCTTGCGAGTTGGCGAAGTAAAAGTAGGGATCCACGCCGTAAACGTTTATGCAATAAAACGCTCCGCCGACGACGCCCATGAACATCGCCATGATCGTTAGCGAAGGGATCATCAGCAAACAGGCCAAAAAACGGGGCACAACCAAATGCTGAATCGGGTTGGCTCCCATTGCGGAGAGCGCATCGATTTGTTCGGTGACTCGCATCGTGCCAATTTCCGCGGCGATGGAGCTACCGACTCGCCCGGCCAGCATCGTCGCGGCCAGCACGGGGCCCAGCTCGCGATACATCGATAGGTTGATCATTACGCCCAGGTGCGTCTCTAAACCAAACCGGCTTAACTGAAAGTACGCCTGCACCGCCAGCACCATGCCAATGAAAGTGCCGGTAAGGGCAACCACCGGCAGGCTCCGCACTCCAATCTGATAGAGACTTTGTACCAAAAGATCACGGCTTGGAAGACGCGTGACCAACCACGAAAGCGTTCGCAGAAAGAAGAGCGTGATATCGCCAAACGACACGATTCCCATCACAATCACCGCACCAACATCCGCGATTGCTTCGACAATCGCAGCGATAAAGCTACGCGGGGCGTCGTGTGAGGGGATTGTTTCAGCCATCGAGTCGAACCAAGAACCAAATAGATGGTGGGTTTGCGCGCAGACCGTGCGCGCGTCACCTCTGGTTATCGACTTTAACGATTGTATCGCTTGAGAAAACTCGTCGGCATGCTAGCAAGCGTCTCGGGTCCCGGAGGTCGCAAGAAGGCTAAGGAGAATAGTCCATCCGGTATTAGCGTAGGTAGGCTGCCCAACAGCGAGAAAAAGACCTCTGCTCCAGCCCGCTAGCAGCCGGTCCTCTTTTTCAACGCTTTGGGTTTTGTTCGTAGGCATTTGTGCCAACACGAATAAGAATCCCAGGAGATTTTCGCTTGTGGTCGAAACGAGCTAATTCAACGGACTGACTAGCCCTTCTTGGGCGATGGCCGGCGCCGGCCGACAGGGCGGCGGGAGAGACGACGTTGGGATCGAGTGCGTAAGGCGGCCAAGCAGTACTCACGGCGATTGAACGCCAATTGACGGACCCGCACATCAGCAAAACCCCAGGAGCGAACCCGTTCGATGCATGCCAAAATTTGCTCGGGTTCGGCCAGATGATGGCTGAGCAATTTAAGCGTTAGCAACAGGCCACGGATAGAGGCTTCTGGCTTAGCGGCGATGGCTTCGGCTGCGTCGAGCGTATAGCTCGGGGCGGCGTTGATGTCGGCAGCCAACCAATTTGCACCAGCAAACTCACTGTGCGGTGCCTCGGCAGATCGCATTTGTAAATGGCGGAACCGGCGCTCCGTGACAAGTGCCTCATCGACTTCGGCCGGATCGACACCTGTGACGAGCATCCCTGCGTCAAGCAGCGCTTGGCTTGCGCCGCCAGGGGCGCAGCCCAACTCGATCCAATGGTCTCCCTTTGAGGCAGGCAGGGCGGACCATCGCAAGGCTTCCTGCATTTTCAAGTAGGCACGAGTCACCGCATGATCCGGCAGCGTAAGTTGGGGGATTCCCCCTGTCCAACGATCGGTCCGGCTACGAATCAGATGAGCCCCCACCCACCACTCGGCCGCCTCAACCATCACGACATCGAGCGCTACAGCCGACGCCCGTCGAGAAACGTTGTTCTTGTCGTCCGTCTTATTCGCTGCAGAAAAGGAAAACACCTCGGGCGCAGCGGCGAGAATTGCTTCGGAGGCCGCGTCGGAAAGGGGGGTGGATCCCGGCTCAATGCCATCCTCTCCCGGCAAGGCGGCATCGCGTTGCCAAACGTGCAGTCGGAGCGGGCCTTGTTGGGCGAGTGCGACCGTTGCTGGGTGCGTCGCTACGGCTTGGGCCAGGTCGCCCATCTGATCGTGCCCCGAGAGCCGCTCAAATGAGAGGCCGACGGTTCGGGCGAACGTGAGCTTCGGCGGCTCGAACCGATCGACCGTCGTAGGTTTAGGGAGCTTAAACGTAACAAACCCGGGTCGCGAGAAGGCAAACTCCCAGCCACTCAGCCGAGCCGCCACCTCTTGTTTCAAGGCCTTCTCGGCCCCTGTTTGGCAGGTGGTGAAGGCGAAAGAGCTTTCCATGGAGGGTTTTAGCGGCGGGACAAAAGAGGGGAGGGGGGGATCGCGGGACGCTTCATAGTAACAGCCCGACGGCTGGCTGTCGCCGCTTCACGGCTGACGATCAGAAGAACTTCTATAAAAGTCCCTCCGTGTCCAGTGGGCCCTTGTTATTTTCCAGGTGAGAACTGTGCAGTGGCCCCTTCTTCTATCCGAGCATCTCCCATGATTTCACGGGATAGCCGTTGCGAACGTAGCAAAGGCTGCCCTACCTGCAAACGAGCGGGGCCGTAAAGCCGAAACCGTTCACACCTCGATAATATCGGTGTAGTCTTACTGCGATTTTTCTTCGATATGCAAGGCATATCACTTGATTTGACCGAGGAGCTGATAGCTCGTCAGTCGCCTATAATTATTGCTTGCCAAGCTCGAGGCTCGACTCAAGAAAACGCCGGGGAACTCATCGCTGCCGCCATCCGCATGCGAAGCCGATTGTCAAGAAGCCGAAGAGCAAGAACAAGCGAGGCGGTCAACGGGGCATGAACGGTTACGATCGAACCCGGCCCACGACAGCCGACGTATATTTACACCGTGCGCGACGTGGGTTATCGGTTTGAGTTGTCCGATCCTTCCCGTTCCCCAGGGGATTGACACGCGGCGGAGGCAGTGTACAAATGAACTCATCCGCTCCAGGATGGAGCGGCTATAGAGCCTCGCCATCCTGGCGAGGAACCGGCGGAGGCGGCAGGGTCAAAATATCCGCCGTGCCCGTCTCGCAACAATGCGTCCTGTAATTCCAGGCATCCAGTGATCGGCCAGGGCGTACCAACCCGCACGGCGTCCAATCGTCGCGATGCGTCGTCGC